>NZ_CAXBHN010000029.1:0-35041 GCF_963975605.1 uncultured Zhongshania sp.
ATGCCTTAGCCGAGATTGCAAAGGATAAATAGAGTGGGGTTTATTGAGCGCTTACCTCTAACTGACATGACACCCTTCACAAATCAGCAATTGCAATCAATTGTCGCGCAGCTGGATCAAGCTATTCATAGCCATGATCAGTGGTATAAAAGCTTGTTGCGCGTTTTGATTACACATTTACCACCCGAGGAGGCAGACTTACTTCCCGATGCCCACCTTCATTGTCGTTTCGGTCAATGGTATGGGAGTGAGCAAGCGTCGTTTATAAAAGATAATCCTGCGTTTATCGCACTCGGTGATGCGCATGAAAAGATGCATCGCAGCGCAAGAAAATTACTGCAGCGAATGTCAGAAGGCGTGCCTATTTCGCCGATAGAATGGGATCACTTCGAAAATACGTTAGATAGAGTTCGCCTAGAGTTCCAGTCATTGCGACTTGATTATTCTACTATAGCGAAAAATCGTGATCCTCTGACCGAGGCGCAAACTAGGGGGAGCATGTTAGTTGAGCTTCGCGAGCAGAATGCGTTGGTTAGCAGAGGGCGGCAAGACTGCGCGCTAGTCATGTTTGATCTTGATCATTTTAAACGTGTGAATGATGAGTTCGGCCATGCTGCTGGTGACGCTGTGCTCGTTTCAACAGTAAGATCCGTCAAGGAAGTTCTTCGCGAGTACGACAAAATCTACCGTTATGGGGGAGAGGAATTCCTTATTTGTATGCCCAGTACTAATTTGGAAGAAGCTGGCCACGTCTGCGAGCGAATGCGAGCTGCGATTGCAGGTCAGCGTATACAGCACGCTAGCTCTATTGAGCCTTTACAGGTGACAGCGTCATTTGGTGTGGCGGCACTGTCTTCGCGCAGGACAGTTGAAGAGTCAATTGCTTGCGCGGATGCCGCAATGTACAAGGCGAAGTCTGCAGGCCGTAACCGAGTTGTCGTTGGTAATTAATTACCTTGTTCGTTAGCGTCTGAGCGTCCAGCTCATTGCGGTCGTCATCAATGTGCTGCAGTGCCTCTAATATCTTGGTGGTGGATGCGCCACACAAGCGAACTACAATGGCCAGTCACAGTTGCACCTTTGAGCTGAAGTAGTGATGGAAAGATGTAGCTAACATTCACTCGTCTTGCAGCTTGCGCAGAGAAACTCCGTCATAGTCATCCCGGGCGAAGATATCTGCCGACACATCGAGTAATTGCTCGATGGACAGTGCGAAGCGTCAAGTTAATTTAGCGAAAAGGCCCGAAATTCCGCAGACGATCACAGATCTGGCCAGTTGCAACGCGGAGTGATGGCGCTCTCCCATGGTTTTGCCATGGTCAAGGTAAGTGAACAAGAGACCACTTCCCACTATCTACCTAAGGAGCCACTTAACTCGTTGAAATTGATAAAAAACAGGATATGATCAATGGGAAGGGAATGCTTGGCAGAAATAAAGGGAGTTAGTCTTCGTTTGACCGGCACTCGCGAATAGCGGGGTCGCTATTTCATTGAATTCCCATATATTTTTTAATTCATACTGAAGCCGCAGCGTTGATAAGGGGGCCAAAGTGATATATGGCCTGAGTCGTTATAAACTGTTTGAGAAAATAGCAATGGACTACGAAAAGGTCGTAATAGGATTAATCTCAGTTTTCTCAGGATGGGTCTTGGCGCAGTTCACAAGCATCCTGAAAGATTTCATGCGCGCCAGGAAAGTGAAAAAATGCTTGCAGCAGGAACTAGAAGAGTTAAAGAGTGAGCTGGAAAGAACCCTACTGATTTACTCTAGAATGTTGCAAATTTATGGACTTAAGGGAATAGATAATGGGTCTGCATCGCCAATTTCAAACCATATCTTTAAAAACTATTATAAAGAAGCGGTGCTTGACTTAAATAAACAGCAGAGAATTTCGTATCAACTAATCCATACTTTAGTTGAGGCAGCAAATAATGGGATGGATGAACTTCGTGAAGTCACAGGTCGATTACAAGAACGGAATATTTTGGAAGGCACCTCATCTATATCCGAACAAGATGGTGACCTTTGGGGTAAAAAGGTAATCTGCGAATTTAACAACGTCGCCGCAGCAATATGGCATATTAGGTATCATCTTGCTTATCCTAAGAATCCTGATCTTTCTCCCTTAACAAAATCACATGAAGAATATTTGAAATACCTTGGGAGCGTGGAAAAGCATGTTGCTGAGATAGTTGATAAGGCAAAGAATATTTCTCGGGAAAAATTTGATGAATTTTATAACCCTGAGTCTTTTGCAAATGAGCTTCTCTAACAAAGCCGTTAAATTCGTTCCGGGCACAAAAAACCGTGGCCTCCACCGGACTGCCTACGCGTTGCTTCGGCAGCCGTTTACGGCGGCGTTGAGGCTGTAGAATTACTAACGGAAATTTCCAAGGCCCGATTCTGATTAATTTTTGATCTATAAATAGGCCGATTTTTTGAAATCGGAGGAGATTATTTGCGTTATTTGCGGGAATTTCACGTACGAGCGCGTAATTTTCAAAGAAATGGATTGGCTGGAGTTTTTCTACAGCCTCGTTAAAGCACAAAGAAGCATTGACACATCATAAACAGGAGGGAATCATGCTTAAAATTACTGGGCTTGACAAACTGCAAAAAGACCTAAAAAACGCAGAGCAAGCATTGAATGAACTTGATGGGGAGTTGGGCGTCGTTAACTTTGATCCTCACGATCCTGCCAGTATTGAAGCTGCCATCCAGTCAGTTAACCGAATTATTGATAACCGTATTGAACCGTACGCCGACAGCCCCATTGTTGGGTCGCTCGCCGAACAAATGAAAGAAAGCTATAGAGAAAGCATTCTTCAAAAAGCCGCTGAGGCCCGATTGCAGTCTGACGAGAATTAGTGATGGCCCAAGATATTTTCGGAGAAATTAACAATGCTGTCCTGGACTTACAGAATTCGCAGTTGCAGACATATGAACGTCCATTGAAAAAGCTCGGCCAATTGTTACGGCATACCGACCTTGAACCTTACAACGAGGAATTGACGAAAGAAGTTGACCTCGATGCTTTCATTGCAGAAAGTGAAAAAACTGGGGGCAGCATGGTTGGCAGTGCCCAGCTTGCGTGGCCAGATGACCCTAAAAAAACGATGGGGTTAACATTGCTTCTTATCGAGAAAATGGCTAATGACTCAAGTTACGCTACCAACTTCGGCCATCATTTTTTCTATTCTGGAAAGAAAGTCATCGCTGGTGTCCATGCGCTTACTGGGCAGCTCATCATTCCCTTCGTTCGTGATTACAAGAACTATGTTCAATCGAAGGGGAATACTGAAACTGTGTTGAAGCCGCCATTCTCACGCAAGGTATTTATCGTTCACGGCCACGACGATGGTGCTCGGGAAACAGTGGCTCGCTTTCTGGAACGCATTGGTTTGGAAGCCGTCATTCTCCATGAACAGGCCAATCAAGGTAGAACCATTATCGAAAAGGTCGTTGCAAACAGCGATGTTGGGTTTGCGGTAGTCCTTCTCACGCCGGACGATGAGGGCTGTATAAAGGGAGGAACACTCGAGCCTCGGGCTCGGCAAAATGTTTTGTTGGAACTGGGCTACTTCATTGGCCGCTTGGGCCGAGACAAAGTATGTGCTCTCAAGCGTGGCACGTTGGAAATACCTAGTGATTTCGCTGGTGTTGTCTGGGAGGCAATGGACAGTAGTGGTGGCTGGAAACATGCACTCGCGCGCGAACTTGAAGCGGCTGGGCATAGTATAGATTGGAACAAAGTCATGCGCGCTTGACATGCGCACACCACAATCGAAGTGCCCCTATAGCGGTTATTAAATTGGCGAGAATTTAATTGATAAAGTGCATCGAAAATATGTCACAGAATGCTTTAACAAGTAGCTCCACCGGACAAAATACTCGCTGCGCTTTTTTCCAGTGAGCTAGGCGTTATGCAGAACAAATATTGAGCCACAAAGGGACCAATTAAAAATATGTTTCACTTGCTAGTATCTTTTCAAGGATGGCCTGACTCAGGCGGAACACTGTTAACAGGTCGCATGTACATTAGAGAAGACGATCCTGTTGGCAGTAGATTTTATTCAAACGGTACACTCGATGTTGCTAAATTAAAGGAATGCCCTGCACTTTTAGTGACTGAAACTGGGGGCAATGGGCCGCAATTCGCAAGAGTAGCGTATATTACAAATATCACCCTAGGGCATTCTGAAGCAGCCATTCAGTACGCCATTGACAATAGCATTCAGCCAATTTCCAATGCTGAGTTAGAAGGGCACTCAGTGGAATTGCGGTTAGGTCGGTTTGGCTTATCCCATACATGTTGGTCTGTGTGCGACGTTGATCTATTTAAGCTGTTATTACAAAACCAACAAAAAAGATCTATTAGTCCAAAGGTTTTCTCGCTTGAAGCGGCTTACTCGCAAGATGAGAATCTTGTTTCGATCATGATGCCATTTGGGGCTGAATTTAATTCGGTATACGCTGTTCTTCAACAATCAATCGGTGCTGTCGGTATGGAGAGCGTAAGAGCTGACGATATATGGGAGCACCACACGATAATCCAAGATATTGTAAACATAATAGCTAGAGCCAAAGTTGTAATATGTGACTGTTCAGGGAAAAATCCCAATGTGTTTTACGAGGCCGGAGTTGCTCACGCTATCGGAAAAGAAGTGATCCTTATAACACAGTCAGAGCACGATATTCCTTTCGATCTACGGCATATACGGTACATAAGATATCTTCCTAATGCCGAAGGTCTTGGCGAGTTATCGGCATCATTACAGTCAAGATTGCGTTCAATTAGAGGTTGGTGAAATTGCATAACCAAGCCATCAAATTCGCTCCCTTGGGTCGCCCGACGCTCTGGATCTCGCTGCTGGTGATTTGAGGCGTTATAAGTAGGGAACCAATGAAAGATTTACCAGGAAATGTATCGGCATATAAGAAGACGCCAGAGTTTTCAGAAACTAGCGTTCCGCAGGGTTTGCTGAACGATCACACTACAAAAGATGGCATATGGGGAAAAATAGTAATTCTAGAAGGTAAACTTGAATACGTTATCCAAGAGCCCACAAAAGAATATATCGAACTAAGCACTGATAACTTTGGTATTGTAGAGCCCACAATAAAGCACCATATAAAACCGCTAGGGCGCGTAAAGTTCTATGTCGAATTCTATCGTTAATTATTCAAGCCATATAATCAGTTACCGTAGCCTAGCCCCTATGGGTTTGAACGCGCTGACGCGCCGCTGGGTACGGCGATATGTAACTCGGTGACCTTTTCTCACCATAATTGGCATCTCGTAGACATGATGTTAAAAATCAATAATTTTACCAATTTGCATCATAATGATGACCATTTACACCTAGCCTTTTCGTCCCCTCAGCGAGTATTGAGCTCGGCTATTTTGAATGGTGGCTTAGTTAAAGCTGATCATATTGTGAATCGAAAAGTACCCAAAGATTCATCAACAATTGAAGCCCCCGATGTGAGCTTGCGAAACTATGCAGAACAGCACGGATGGCAAGGCAATGTTGTCGGCATGATGACGGCAGCGCCGATGTCTTCGCTCTGTATTGAACAGTCTTGTGTAGAGGGAATAGATTTAACCGTTTTGGTCACCACAGGTATAGACAACGCTCGGCGTGCTGGAGATAAAGCCGATGTGCAGGAAGTACTGGCATTATCAAAAGACCTTGGCACTATTAATCTTATTTTGATTTTTTCGGCCAAGTTGACTGATGCTGCTATGTTAGAAGCAGTCATGGTCGCCACAGAGGGCAAGGCAGCTGCATTGCAAGATGCCGGTGTTGTAAGTCCAGTATCTCAGCGGCTTGCGACCGGAACTGGAACCGATGCGATAGCTGTTGTTAGTGGGGATGGTCCTGAAGAAATAGCCTTTTGCGGTAAGCACGTCTTGCTTGGCGAGTTGATTGGTAGGCTAGTTATATCGGCCGTCACAAAGTCATTAGCTTCTGGGTTTAATGGCGATACGCCTACGCTCTAAATGGGGCTTGCAAAGAGTTCTAAATAACCGGCGGACACAAAAAGCTTTGTGTTTTTGGTCCGCTGCCGTTGGGTTTATGCATCTAATTCATACTGATCTTGTTAGAGACCTTATTCCTCGTCTTCATCAATTACTATATCAGTGAGTTTCTCAAACGCGGCTAGGGTTAATTCAGTAATCATATCTGCCATTAGTTCCTGGCCGTATTCGCGGGCTGCAACATGGGTTTCGTCTGATGTTGCCTCTTTGCGATGAACGAGGGGAACCACTAAGTCGATGTATGAATTGTTGGGTAATTCGGCTTTAAAGCAGATCATTTTTTTACAGATGGCGAAGTAGCCGTTGATGGCGGCGACATAGTTGATCATCAGCTCGCCGTTCATTACCGAGGTGGTTGCTGTTTGCTTGTGTAAGGCGAGATTGATGTAGGGGAAGAAAACCACGCCATCAAGTTCATCTTCGTCGATCAGTTCAATATTGGTTGCCTTCAGTAGGTCGTCTACACTAAAGCCAAAAGAGTCTAATGCCACCAAGGTTCGGCCTTGATTCGGCATTTTGCGATTTAAGTCAGGCATTTTTACAGGAAAATAAATTAGCTTGCTTGACTCGCTTTTCGTCGATTCATCCATGGCCCAGATATCGCCCTCCATCAATTCTTCAATGCGAGCGGTAATTTTCTCATCTGCGCTATCGATCGCTTCTTCAAAACCCCAGATGGATTGTTCTAAGTTTAGCCACGGGGTGTATTCGCCTAACACGGAGACACCTTGGGCTACTTTTATCGTCTTTTGGAAGTCAATTGCGACAACCAGTGGGGCGATGGAGAGTTCACCTTGGTAGACGGGCATTTCACCGCTCGCCTTGATGCCGGTCAGTGCTTTTTGCCTAATGGTGGCGAGCTGCGCGCTGTAGGCTTCTTCTTTGATTTCTGGTTGGCCAGATAATGAGAAACCTGCGTTGACGACGGGGATGAATGCAAAGGCTAACGCGATGATAGAGAGACGTTTCATCTGGTGTTTTCTCACTCTGTTTAATAATCACTTTTATTTGGGCAATAACTCTAATTAATTTACGGCCAAGTAGCGATGAGAAGAACACCCTATTTAGGGGGGTAGACTTATGAGTTTTTAGGGCTTTCGCTTGTTTCGTTTAGATTCGGTTCTGCCTGTTTGGCAATATATACCGTCATTATTGCCGCCACTGAAATCATCATCACACTGAGCCAGTGGATTTTTACAATGAGCAGGGCGCTGGTCAGAATGGTGATCCAGAGCATCGCGATAATGCCAATTTTGATACGGCGCGGGATGCCCTGGCCGTCTAAATAATAGCGTATGTACTTTCCCCACCAGCGGTGTTCGGTCAGCCATACATAAAAGCGGGGCGAACTGCGCAGAAAGCAGGCGGCGCTGAGCAATAGAAAGGGCGTTGTTGGTATTACAGGTAACAGCAGGCCGATCATGCCGAGTACGAAAGAAATCCATCCGATAACAAACAATAGGTAACGTACGGCGGGGTTGCGGTGCTGGTAAGGTGTTTTCATTATTGCTCTGATTTGTTGACTGCCTTGCTACTTTAGCAAAATAGCGACGGAGGGCGAAGGGGGGGCTGACGTCGGGGGTCTGATGTCTGACGTGATACCCGCGTACTCCTAAGTCTTGTACGCGCAGTCGCGTCCGGCCTCTGCGTCTCCCATCAAGCATTCAGCCGCTAGCCAAGCACCGCAACCTTTGGCTTTCCGTCAGACCTCTGACACCTGACGTCAGACAATCTTTGCCCCGTTGATCGTTTTTGTCATTTACTTGATCAGCAGCGACATTGTTCAACATCGGGGCCGCGGAGATACTTCGTGGCAAGCGGGTTAATGATGCGAGCTTATGGCGTGCTTGTTGACCTAATTTAAACACGAAGGAGAGATCTGATGTCGTCATCGGCTGAAATTCTTAGCCAAGCCTTTACGCTAGGCTATACCTATACGCGGTCCACAGGGCCTATCGTGGGTCAGTTTTTGACCTCCTTGCGCGCTCGCAAAATGGTTGGCATTAAAGCCAGCGATGGCAAAGTGCTGATGCCGCCGGTGGAGTTTGATCCGGTTAGTGCGGCAGCGTTGACTGAATTTGTCGATGTGGCAGATGCTGGTGTGGTTAAGACGTGGTGCTGGGTGAAAGAGCCTCGCAAAGCGCATCCCAGTGATAAGCCATTCGCCTGGGCGATGATTCAACTGGACGGCGCAGACACGCCAATGCTGCACTGGGTTGATGCCGGCGACGAAGCTGCGATGAGCACCGGTATGCGCGTAAAAGTGCGTTGGGCGGAAGAAACCAAGGGCTTGATGAGCGATGTGAATGGTTTTGTGCCTGAAGCTGTGGCGTTGTTGGGTGAGTTGAAGCCGGCGACGTCTGACGAGCAGATCACCGGTATGGAAGCGCCGATCTACCTGACCTATAACTTCACCGCGGGTAAGGCCACTGCACGTTATTTGCAGTCGATGAAAAAAGGTAAGTTGGTTGGCCAGCGCTGTCCAAATTGCCGCAATGTCTACATTCCACCGCGTGGCTCTTGTGCTGCCTGTGGCGTACCGACTGAAGAAGAAGTGACTTTGGGCAATAAGGCCACCGTTGAGTCCTTCACGATTGTTTATATTCCTATCCCAGGTAACCCAATCAAGCCGCCTTACGTTATTGCCAACCTGGTATTAGACGGTGCGAACTTGAGCTTCCTGCACCTGCTCAGCGAATGCAAAAACGAGGAAGTGCGCATTGGTATGCGCGTAGAGGCACTTTGGAAGCCAGAAGCAGAGTGGGGCTATGCCATGGAAAATATTCAGTACTTTAAGCCTTTAGATGAGCCGGATGTGCCGGTAGATCAAATTGGCAAACTAATTGATGAGGGCCGATAAGATGCGTGATGTTGCGATAGTTGCCTTTGCGCAATCAAATTGCCAGCGCGACGCTGGTGCGCAAAACGAAGTTGAGCTGATTATGCCGGTGCTCACTGAAGTGTTTAAGCAAACCGGAATTAAAAGTGCCCAGGACGTGGATTTCACCTGTTCCGGTAGTTGTGACTACCAGCAGGGTGCGGCGTTTGCCTTTGTTGCCGGTGTTGACGCGCTTGGCGCGGTGCCGCCGATCAAAGAGTCGCATGTGGAAATGGATGCAGCATGGGCGCTTTATGAAGCCTGGCTGAAAATCCAGATGGGTACTGCTGAGTCAGCGCTGCTATACGGGTTTGGTAAATCTTCTCCGGGTGAACTGCCGATAGTGCTGTCTCAGCAACTTGATCCGTATTACCTAGCGCCACTGTGGGTAGATACCATTGCGTTTGCTGCGATGCAGGCGAGAACCATGCTCGACTCGGGTGAAATCACTGAAGCCGATATGGCAGAAGTAGTAGCGCGTTCGCGCAATAACGCCCTGAAAAATCCCCATGCGCAATTGAAGGGTGATCAAACGGTAGCGGATTTGCTTAAGGAAGCGACCTACGTGTCACCTTTGCGTCGTCATGATTGCTGCCCAATTTCTGACGGTGCCTGCGCCATGATTATTTGCACCATCGAGAAAGCCGAAGAGTGGGGCAAGCCCTACGCAATTATCAAGGGTATCGATCACCGTATTGAGACTCACCATATTGGCTCGCGGGATTTAAGCCGTTCAGTATCAACTGAAATTGCAGGCAAAGCGGCGGGCGTGGCGAATGGGCCAGTGGATGTTGCTGAGCTTTACGCGCCGTTTAGTCACCAGGAAATTATTCTTAAAAAGGCCTTAGGTTTGGGTGATGACACTGTGATTAACCCGTCGGGCGGTGTGCTCGCTGGTAATGTCATGATGGCATCTGGGCTGTCGCGTATCGGTGAAGTTGCTATGCGAATTATCCGTGGTGAAGCAAAACGCGGTGTTGCCCACGCGACATCAGGTCCGTGCTTGCAACAAAACCTGATTACCGTACTGGAGGCGAAATAATGGCTCAGTTAGCTGCTGTTGTTGGCGTAGGCCAAACTAAATATAAAACCAAGCGCAAAGACGTATCTATTGCGGGTATGGTGAGAGAAGCTGCTGTTAACGCCCTGGAAGATGCGGGCTTAACATGGAATGACATTGACGCGGTAATTATTGGTAAAGCGCCAGATATGTTCGAAGGCGTTATCATGCCTGAGCTTTATCTGACTGATGCGCTGGGCTGTAATGGCAAGCCAATGTTGCGTGTTCACACGGCGGGTTCAGTGGGTGGCTCTACCGCCATCGTTGCTGCAACTTATGTGCAAAGTGGCGTGTTTAAACGCATTTTGACCGTGTCGTTTGAGAAGCAGTCTGAGTCTAATGCGATGTGGGCACTGTCAAATCCACAGCCGTTTTCTCCCCATTTAAATGCCGGTGCTGGTGGTTATTTTGCGCCGATTATTCGCGAGTATATGCGCCGCTCGAATGCGCCGTATGATGCGGGTATAAAAGTGGCGGTAAAGGATCGTTTGCACGGTGCAAAGAACCCATTGGCGCATTTGCAACTACCTGAAATTACGATGAAGGAAGTAGAAGACAGCCCCATGTTGTGGGAACCGCTGCGCTTCTTAGAGGCTTGTCCTTCTTCTGACGGTGCTTGTGCCATGGTTATCGCTAACGAGGAACTGGCAGCCAAGTCACCTCGTAAACCAGCGTGGATACGCGGTGCCGCGATGCGCTCTGAACCAACCATGTACGCTGGTCGTGAGCAGGTTAACCCGCGCGCTGGTATTGATTGTGCCAAAGACGTGTATGCGCAGGCTGGGATCCACAATCCGCGTAAAGATCTTGATTGCGCTGAAGTCTATGTCCCGTTTTCCTGGTACGAACCAATGTGGTTAGAAAACCTTGGCTTTGCCGATGAGGGTAAAGGTTGGGAATTAACGATGTCCGGCGCAACCTCATTGACTGAAGGCGGCGATATACCTTGGAATCCGTCTGGTGGTGTATTGTGTTCTAACCCGATTGGCGCGTCTGGGATGATTCGCTTTGCGGAAGCGGCACAACAGGTGCGTGGTGAAGCAGGTGATCATCAGGTCGATGGCGCTAAAACAGCACTGGGACACGCTTATGGCGGTGGTGCACAGTTTTACTCGATGTGGGTTGTCAGCTCCGAGAAAGCGTAATTAACTAAGCTTGTAAACTGGCTTCACTGTCTCGTCCCTTGGGAGGATGGTGACGCCAGTTTGCGCTTGGTACATTGGAAGATTGTTTGTTCAGGCTACGTTTTGTTGGCCTGTTTAACGAACATTTCTCAATAAAGATTGATACTCGCTCAGAAAAACAATAAGGGACAGAGAATATGGCTATGCATTTTAACCTCGCTGATTTGTTTGAAGCCGTTGCCGACAAAGTGCCGGAGCGCGAGGCGTTGGTTTGCGGTACCAGCCGCTGTAGCTATGCGGAATTAGATGCCGGTGCCAACCAGATGGCACATTACCTTGCGTCGCAGGGTGTTAAAGCGGGCGATCACGTCGGCTTGTATATGTATAACTGCAATGAATATCTTGAGGCGATGTTAGCTTGCTTTAAGATTCGCGCGGTGCCGATCAATGTGAACTACCGCTATGTTAAAGATGAGCTGCTTTATATTTTTGACAACGCAGACATGGTTGCCTGTATTCATCATCGTGAGTTCATTCCGGCTATTGCTGAAGTTCGCAGCGCGGCTAAAACCTTGAAATTGTGTATATCAGTTGCCGATGCCAGCGACGAACCACTGTCGTCAATTGGCGCTGTGGATTATCACACTGTTCGGGATACGCAGAATAAGGGGCGCGATTTTGCAGAGCGCTCCGGGGATGATTATTTCATTCTCTATACCGGCGGCACTACCGGTATGCCCAAGGGCGTAATGTGGCCGCACAAAAACGTATTTTTTGCCGCAATGGGCGGCGGCGGTCATTTTTCTCCGCTGGGCGCTTGTGAAAAGCCAGAGGACATGGCGAGCCGCGTGACTGAACATCCACTGCGTGGTATCGCACTAGCACCGCTGATGCACGGCGCATCTTGGTGGTACGCCTGTATTCAGTTATTGGCGGGCAATGCTTTAGTGCTAAATCATCAGCGCTCGTTTAATGGCGAAGCCGTGTGGCAAATTGTCGCCGATGAGAAAGTAAATGCGGTGCAGATAGTCGGCGACGCGATGGCGATTCCGTTGTTGGATGCCTTGGAAGGCAATGCTGAGCGCTGGGATTTAAGTGCGGTGTTTAACGTGGGCTCCGGCGGCGCCATTTTCTCAGACGCTAAGCAGGAAGCGTTTAAAAAGCATTTTCCCAATGTCTTTATCACCAATAGCTTTGGCTCATCTGAAGGTGGCCAAATGGGCATGGATAACGGCAGCAAAAAGACGGCATCTGGCCTCGGCAATGTTACACGTACAGATTTTATGGACGTCATTATTGATGTCGAGGGTGAACCGCGTCGTCACGCAGAATTAGGTGAGACAGGTATTTTTGCCCGCGCTGGATATATTCCCAATGGCTATTACAACGACCCAGTGAAAACCGCTAAGACCTTTATTGAGGTCGACGGCAAAATTTGGTTGTTAACCGGCGATGCTGCCAAGCTCGAAGAAGATGGTTCCATCACCGTATTCGGCCGTGGTTCTAACTGCATAAATAGCGGCGGTGAAAAAATATTCCCGGAAGAAGTGGAAGATGCGCTGAAAGCCCACGACGGTATTTTTGATGCACTAGTGGTTGGTGTGGAAGATGAGCGTTGGGGTAGCCGTGTTTGCGCCATTATTCAGGCGCGTAAAGGCACGCAACTGAGTCTTGAAAATATCCAGGAACACTGTCGTAAACATATCGCTGGCTACAAAGTGCCACGCGAAATTCACCTTATCGATGAATTGCCCCGTGCGCCTAGTGGTAAGCCTGATTACAAAACCGCGAAGGCCTATGCCGAAAGCGGCAAGGGCGCGGTCGCTTAAGGAGGCTGCTGTAAGTTAGTTTCTTTTCTGATTGCGAAGGTAAAGCGCAGGTAAGCCCTTTTATTAGCTGCGCTTTATTTTTACTAGAGAACAACTGCGACTTTTACAGCGGCCCATAAAAAATTATTTTCGGAGTTAAACATGCCAACAGAATTAGCCATCAGCACCAAAACCTGTCTTGTCGAGCAAGAGGGCAATGTCTTAATTGTTACCCTGAATCGTCCTGAAGCAAAAAATGCGTTCAACCCGGAAATGCTATTGGGTTTGTATAAAGCGTGGCGTTTGCTGGATGAAGATGACAATTTGCATTGCGCCATCCTCACCGCCAATGGCGACACCTTTTGTGCAGGTATGGATTTGAAAGTCGGCCCCGATGGTGATCAAGGTACTACTCAAGAATTTATGGACTTGATGGGCACGGTGCCAAATATTCATTGGCAGGCCCTGCTTCGCGAGAATCGTCCCTGCAAGCCGCTATTGCTAGCGGTGGAAGGCTATGCATTGGCTGGCGGTACTGAGATATTACAGGGCACGGATATTCGAGTTGCCGCTGAAGACGCCATTTTTGGTGTAACGGAAGTGGCGCGTGGTTTGTATCCTATGTCCGGTTCTACCATTCGCTTGCGCAAGCAGATTCCGTACTGCCTAGCTGCCGAGATCCTATTGTTGGGCGAGCACGTTACTGCGCAGCAAGCTTTGGAATTTGGCTTGATCAATCGCGTGGTACCCAAGGGTGAAACCCTAGTAGAGGCTAAAAAATTAGCGGCTAAAATCTGTGCAAATGGTCCCTTGGCTGTTAAAGCCGTGGTGCGCTCATTGCGTGAGCACACCGAGCATTTAGCCGAAGACGACGCGATGCAAAAATCGGATATATTGGCAGGTCCGGTATTTGGCTCTAAAGACGCGAAAGAAGGCATGCGCGCCTTCAAAGAAAAACGCCCTGCGGTATTTACCGGCGAGTAAATCTTCTTGTCGCGCAACGGGGTTCAGGTTCTGAACTGCCGTTGCGCTCCTTCCTTGTTTGACTCACTCCGCTTATTCAGAGAGTAACGCCATGTCCGGTCCGCTAAGCGGTTTACGCATTATCGAAATGGCAGGCATCGGTCCTGCACCTTACGCTTGTATGTTGTTATCTGACCTCGGCGCCGAAGTGATTCGCATCGATCGCGTGAGTGGCGGTGGTCTAGGCGCTCATCCGGGAGACGTGACCGCGCGGGGACGCAAATCCATTGCGGTAAATCTAAAAAGCCCAGAGGGCGTCGAGGTCGTTTTGCAGTTACTTGAATCTGCCGATGTCCTTATAGAGTGCTTTCGCCCCGGTGTAATGGAAAAATTAGGCTTGGGGCCTGATATCTGTGCGCAAC
Organism: uncultured Zhongshania sp.; assembly: GCF_963975605.1. Classification (NCBI taxonomy): domain Bacteria; kingdom Pseudomonadati; phylum Pseudomonadota; class Gammaproteobacteria; order Cellvibrionales; family Spongiibacteraceae; genus Zhongshania; species uncultured Zhongshania sp. Next base: position 14,300 of record NZ_CAXBHN010000029.1, read on the forward strand.
GTAATCCTGCTTTAGTTTATGGCAGGATGACAGGTTGGGGGCAGGACGGCCCAATGGCTAAGCAGGCGGGCCATGACCTCAATTACATTGCTATCACAGGCCTATTAGATAGCTTTGGCGCGGCAGGTGAGGCGCCACCAACCCCCTTAAACGTTATCGGTGATTTGGGTGGTGGCTCGATGTTTTTGTTATTGGGTGTGCTAGCGGCATTGCATGAACGCAAGCAGTCTGGATTTGGTCAGGTAGTGGATGCGGCCATATGTGATGGCACCGTGAGTTTGCTGAGTACCATTTACGGCTTAAAGGGCATTCAGTATTGGGACACAGAGCGCGAGCAAAACTTATTGGATGGCGGTGCGCCGTTTTATCGAAGCTATCTGTGTAAAGATGGCCGCTCTATTTCGGTGGGCGCCATTGAGCCACATTTTTACGCGCAGCTGCTCGATACTCTATGGTTGGATTTTGGTGGCAGCGATTATTTAGCTCAAATGGACAAGGCGCAGTGGCCTGCGCGTCGAGCGCAAATGGCAGCGCGGCTGTTAGAAAAAACGCGGGATGAATGGGCCGCGTTGTTTGAAGGCAGTGATGCCTGCGTTGCGCCGATATTAGATATGGATGAGGCTGAGCACTATGCTCACAATGTTGTTCGGAAAAACCTTGTCCGTCGAGACAATGTTTTGCAGTCGGCTCCAGCGCCGAGGTTTTCCCGCACACCGGGTGAGATTCAGCATTCTCCCGTGGCCGAAGGTGCTGACACCGTGTCAGTAATGGCGGGCTTGGGGTGGGATGACGATGCGATAACGCAGTTTCTGAATAGCGGTGTAATTAAACAAACGGATTGAGATGATGAGCGAAACCTTAGATGTGTTTAGTGACCTTGTTAATGCGCGCCGGTCGGTACGCGCATTTTTGCCGGAGCCTCTTACACAGTCAGTTTTAGAATCGATATTCACACTCGCACAGCGCGCGCCATCTAACTGCAATACCCAGCCTTGGCAGATTGCGGTGGCGAGTGGTACAAGCATAGAGAATCTGCGCAGCAAGATTCCAACGGCGTTTAGTGCCGGTGAGTGGACTATGGATTTCCCTTACGATGGTAAATACGAGGGCGTGTACAAAGAGCGTCAATATAAGGCCGCGGCTGATTTGTACGATGCCATGGGTATTACCCGTGACAATAAAGTGGCGCGCAATGAGCAGTTCATGAAAAATTATGAATTCTTTGGCGCACCTCATGTCGCTTTTTTATTCCTGCCAGAGGGTTTCGGCCTTCGTGAAGCTGCCGACTTGGGCATGTATGCCCAGACGCTGATGCTAAGTCTTAGCGCTCATGGTTTGGCCAGTTGCCCGCAGACGGCGCTGAGCTTCAATTGTGATTTAGTTAGGCAGGAACTCGACATTGATTCCAGCAATAAATTATTGTTTGGAATTTCTTTTGGTCATGAAGATACCGCAAATTCTGTCAATGGCTGCCGCACCGAGAGAGCTGCTTTGCTAGACACCGTGACATTCTATAATTAGCACTAATATAGGGTTAACCATGAGCGATACTGTACTGCAGCAACTCGACGATGACGGCGTTTTATTGCTGACTTTAAATCGGCCTAACAAGAAAAATGCGTTCAACAACGAGCAGTGGCTAGCGTTTAGAGATGCCCTGGTAGCCGCCAGTGACAATCCGAAGGTGGCCTGCGTCGTGATAACTGGTGCAGGAAAGGATTTCTCATCCGGGGTTGATCTCAATGATTTTTCAGAGGCTGATGGTGAGCATCCATTTGAAATTTCAGCCAAAGCCCTGGTGGACTTCGATAAGCCGGTCGTCAGCGCCGCCCGCGGTGTTGCAGTGGGTGGCGGCGCGACTTTATTGCTGCATACCGATGTGGTGTACGTCGGCAGTAGTTTGCGTTTGCGCTTTCCTTTTACTGCCTTGGGCTTGGTACCGGAGTGGGGCAGCAGTTATCAGTTGCAGGCCATTATTGGCGCGCGTAAAGCCGCCGAACTAATGTATACCTCAGAGTGGGTAAACGCTGAAAAGGCCGTTGATTTAGGGATTGCCACTGCGACCTTCGACGACGAAGAGGTCTTGGAACGCGCGATGGAAAAAGCGCGGGAAATTGCCCATTGGCCGATACCATCACTAGTGGAAACTAAAAAGCTAATGCGCAGTGTGCACCGTGCGGCGATTCATTCTGCGATGGGCGGGGAGGCGGAAGGCATGTCTCGCTTGGCTGGAACACCGGAAAATATTGAAGCGGTAGTGGCGATCATGGAAAAGCGGCCTGCGGACTTTAAGCAGTTTAGAAAATAGACAATAAATGCTTTTATTTAATAAGTCGTGAAGTGGCATAACTTATTTTTACTTTATAGACGGAAGCTAATATTAGCTTCCGTCTTGGTAATGAATTTTTCGCAGTTCGCTCGCTGGTGAACATGCAAAAAGAAGATGGCAGATCAACTGCTGCGTCGTTTACGCATAATGCCTTCTTGTGCGCTGCTTGCAACAAGCCTTCCTGCGCGATCATAAATCTTGCCCCGCACAAACCCGCGGCCATTTGAGGCGCTGGGGCTGTCTATGTCGTATAGCAACCAGTCGTTAAAATCGAAAGGTCGATGAAACCACATGCTGTGATCGATCGTTGCCATGCGCATATCTTCCGTAAGGAAAGACACTTCGTGGGGTTGGCTGGCGGTGGCTAAAAAGAAAAAGTCTGAGGCATAAGCCAGCATGTAATTGTGAATGCAGGGATTGTTTGGCAGGCGACCATTGGGGCGCATCCAAACTTGCTTGGCCGCTTTTCCTTTTGTTGGATTTTTAAGGTCGTAGTAATTGACGGCGCGGAAGTCTATGGCGCGAACTGCGTTGAATTTTGGTAGCCATTCCTCCGGAGCGAAGCGCAGGTCTTCTTCGCGCAGTTCTAATTCCTGCGGTAAACCTTCTGGCTGTGGCACTACAGGCATTTCACTTTGATGATCGTAGCTATCAATATTGAGTTGAAATGAGCTGGTCATAAAGAAGATGGTTTGTCCGCGTTGAACGGCTTTCACGCGACGATTTGAAATAGTGCCCGCATCGAGATTGCTTTCCACTTCAAAAATAATGGGGAAATCCGGATCCCCTGGTCTTAGAAAGTAACTGTGGAAAGAGTGTATATGGCGTCCGGGATTAACTTGCTGTGCAGCGGCTGATAATGCTTGGGCGATAACTTGACCACCATACACACGGCCCCAATCGGTAGCCTCGGATTGGCCGCGATAAATATTCTCGTCAATTTTTTCAAGCGTTAGCAATTCAATGAGATTAGAGAGCGCTTCAGACATTGTTACTCCATTTGGCGAGCAGCCAAAGTAATATTTATTTGAGCCTATTTGCCGCCCTATGGCAGTCCATTGCTTCGTTATTTCCTCTCACCATAAGTTTACTATGCTTTCGAGAAAACGCCTCGCACTGAACCGCCGTAGGACTAACTGTACCCGTCAATATCATGTTGAAGGAGTACTAGTACCGATCTTACTTTGTCGGGAATGCTAACAGGCTTATTGGTGTGGCGATCTACATAGACGTGAACAAAATTACCGACCGCCGACGCCGTTGTTTCGTCATTGCGGAAAATAGCTGTTTGGTAACGCACGCTGCTATTGCCTAAGTGTTCTACTTTAATGCCGACGACGATAAGGTCGGGGAAACTGACGGCGGAATAGTAGCGACATTGGGTTTCTATCACCAAGCCAATAGCCGAGCTATTGGCAATGTCGAGGACGCCGCTGTTAATCAAATGCTGGTTAACGGCGGTATCGAAAAAAGAATAATACACCACGTTGTTTACATGCTGATAAACATCGTTGTCATGCCAGCGGGTTTGAATTTCTGAAAAGTGTGGAAAATCAGCGCGAGTGGGAATTGCGGACTTGTCGCTCACAAGGCCTCCTTGTAAAGCGCGATAGCGTCGGCCAAATGGATTTCGCGTGGATTGTTTATCAACAGCCGCTCTTGTTTCATCGCGTCTCTTGCCAGTAGTTCAACGTCACTTTCCTGGATACCGACCTCTCTTAATGAATTCGCGATTTCAAGCTCGCCGGGAAGGTCTTTTAGGTAATTCAGTAGTGCCATGGCGCGGTCGTGTGGTGTGCCACAGGCAGCGGGGAACACCACGTCGCCGAGTTCTGCATAGAGGTGCTCGGCATCGCGCAGATTAAAGCGTAATACGGCATTTAGCATAAGTGAATTTGATAAGCCGTGGGGGACATGAAAGCGCGCGCCAACAGGGTAGGCGAGAGCGTGTACACCACCGACTGGGGAGTTGGCGAAGGCCATGCCCGCCAGACAGGAGCCGAGCAGCATATTTTCTCGCGCCTGCATATTTTCACCGTGCTGGCAGGCGGTATGTATATTCGCCGCTAATAGTCGCAAGGCATCTTTAGCGAGGCTGTCAGAAATGGGGTTCTTTAGGCGTTTGCTGGTGAAGGCTTCAATGGCATGCACCATCGCGTCAATACCCGTCGCCGCAGTGACATGTTTGGGCAAGCCAAGTGTTAGTTCGGCGTCGAGCAGGGCAATATCGGGAAGTAATAGGGGCGACACGACGCCTTTCTTTTCACTTTCACCGGTGGTGACGATCGCAATTGCGGTGACTTCCGACCCCGTTCCAGCGGTCGTTGGCACTAGAATTAGCGGCAGCCGCTGGCCGGTGGCGGCATTTACGCCATACACATCTGCAAGTGTTTGTTCGCTATTGGCCAATAGGGCAATAAGTTTAGCGACATCCATAGAGCTGCCACCGCCAAAGCCAATAATGCAGTCAGCTTTGCAGTGTTTCGCGGCCAAAACACCGCGCTCTATGACGGCTTCAGCTGGGTCGGCGACCACGTCAGGAAAGACCGACACGGGAATGTGTTGCTCGGCAAAATTCTCCAATGTTGGTTTTAGTAAGCCGGCATTCACCACGCCTTGGTCGCTCACTATCAACACTGATTGGTAATCCATGTCGCGGATACGTTCTGCTAGACGCGAAGCGGCGCCACGTTCGACGATGATAGATTTTGTGGTGTGAAACTCAAAGGCTTTCAACTATTTTTGCCCCCTTGTCATTGTTATGATGTAGCGCCTAACTGCAAAGTATAAGACGTTTGTGCTGCGCGCAATGTTAGCATGCCCAACCTTGTAGTGGGCATCACTTGCCGGCTATGGCCTCCCAATATCACTGAACGCCAAAGAATGACGCTAACTGATACCACCATGCAAGCCTCTACAGCCCGCTCTGCGTCAGGCGAGGCGCGTGCGTGGTCGGTGAATGGCTCGGCGTTGACTACCTTGTTTCAAGCGGCCAAGGCACTTGATGCCGACCTTGACGCCCTTGTAGCTGAGGCGGGTTTTTCGCCAGCAGACGTGTTAGATACGGACAGGCAGTTTCCCGTTGCCGACTTATTGCACCTTTATCACTGCGTGGCAAAGGCTAGCCAAACCCCGGATATTGGTCTTTATGTTGGTCGTATTGACTACATTAATCGCCTCAATCTTCAGCTATACGCCTGTTCGGGCTGCCAAACATTTCGGGAATACCTAAATGTGATGCCCAGCGTACTGCGTATTGTGGGCGACATTGGCGAAGTGACGGTTCGTCGTGAGTCGGAGTATCTGTGCTTAGATTGGCAGCCTTTAGATAAGGCGACCAATCGCCAGCGCTATTTATCCGACTCCTCTCTGGGAGTAGCGGCGGCCATTGTGAATTCGGTTTGTGTTCAGCCCATACCAGTTCGCGCAGCACATTTTACTTATCCCGAGCCGCAGGACTTAAGCCTGTTAAGGCAGCAATTTGGAGATAATTTGCGGTTTGATCAGCCGGTGAGTTGTTTGTACTTCGATCGCGCCTGTCTCGACTACCCACTGATTGGTTTAGACGCTGACTGGGGGCAGGTGTTGGCGCAGCCTATACGGCATTTATTTGAGGAAAATAGCGAGAGCAGCGACTTTATTATCGCACTGCGCAAAGCCTTGCTACGGTTACTGCCCAGTGGGGAGATGGGGCTAGATAAGGTTGCGGCGGCTTTAAATATTTCCCGTCGCACCTTGCAGCGCCGCTTGGCGGAGCAGGGCACCCAGTTTTTGCAAATACTACAAGAGTTGCGCGCCGAGCTAGCGCAACAGTATTTGGGAGATGAGCGCCTGAGTATTACCGATATTTCCTTCTTGCTTGGCTATATGGATCAAAGCTCTTTTTCAGCCGCCTTTAGATCGTGGTACGGCGTATCCCCCAGAGATTTCCGCAAAAAGTAATTAGCCCTCCAAAGCACCTATCGCATGTGGCACCGATTCCCGATTTGGCTGGCACCAATGCCCAAGCCAACTGCTCACAGCGGTATATACTAAGCGGATTACTTGTATTCATAACGACAAAAGAGATTACCCATGTCGCTTAGCTTTGACAGCGCACGTCTGTTTAATCCGCATTTACGGCCAGAACACGAAGAGTGGCGTACCCAGCTTCGTAAATGGCTGGAAAAAGAAGTGGTGCCATTTCTCGATGACTGGGAGGAGGCCGGCAAAATCCCCGATGAGCTATGGCAAAAGGCCGCCGAGATCGGGGTGATGCAAATGGGATACCCGGAAGCCTACGGCGGTATTTCCGAGGGGATCGATCAGTGGCATATCAATATCTGCAATGAAGAGTTCACGCGGGCGGGGTCTGCAGGTGGGCTGATCAGTAATTTATTGATTCACGGTATTGGTTTGCCGCCGGTAATTAACTATGGCAGCGATGCCATAAAGCAGCTCGTCGCGCCAGCCGTATTAGCAGGCGACAAGCGTATTTCACTTGGTATTACAGAACCGTCTGGCGGTTCTGACGTGGCCAATATTACGACCACTGCCGTGCGGGATGGCGATCACTATATTGTGAATGGCAGCAAGACCTTTATATCTGGTGTGATGAATGCCGATTGGGTGTCTACCGCAGTGCGAACCGGCGGAGAGGGCGGGCGCGGGGTGTCGATGTTATTGATTCCGACGGATCTTCCCGGTGTTGCCAGAACGCCTTTAGATCGGAAACAAGGTTGGTGGTGTGCGGATACCGGTACTATTTATTTTGACAATGTACGCGTACCGGTAGCGAATTTATTGGGCGAAGAGGGGCAGGGCTTTCTGGTCATCATGACCAACTTTAACCCTGAGCGCTTAAGCTTGGCAGTCACCATGGAAGCGGCTGCGCGGGCTTGTTTGGCAGATGCGGTGGAGTGGGCTCAACAGCGTAAAACCTTTGGTAAACGCCTAGCTGATCATCAAGTGATTCGCCATAAAATTGCGACCATGAAACAGAAAATAAACGCCACCCAAACCTATCTCCAATACCTGACTCATGCCTATATTGAGGGGCGCTGCGATCCCGGTGATTTAGCGATGGCAAAAGTGCAGGCCAGCGAAACAATGGAGTATTGTGCACGTGAGGCCAGCCAAATATTGGGTGGCGCAAGTTATTTACGTGGTAATCGGGTTGAGCGCTTTTATCGCGAAGTGCGGGTCAATGCGATTGGCGGTGGCTCTGAAGAAATTATGCGCGATCTCGCCGCGCGTCAATATCGTTTGTAAAAGGGTTAATAATGAACACAAGCAATAAGCCAAAGCTATGGCATTGTTACACGGCTCGATCATTGCGTGCCCTTTGGGCGATGGAAGAGATGGGCATCGATTACGACTTGGAGGTCTTGGCGTTCCCGCCGCGTGTTTTCCAGCGCGAATTTTTCGATGTAAATGTACTGGGCACGGTACCGTACTTTGTCGATGGTGATATCGATATGACCGAGTCGTCTGCGATCGGCTTGTATTTGGTTGAGCGTTACCAGCGCTACGACTTTGGTTTGAAGTCGACCGATAAAGAATACGCGGACTATCTCAACTGGCTGTTTCACAGCGATGCCACGCTGACATTTCCGCAAACATTGGTGTTGCGTTATTCCCAGCTAGAGCCGGTTGAACGTCGTCAGCCACAGATTGTTGAGGACTATCGCAAGTGGTTTTTAGCGCGGTTAAAGCGTCTAAATGCACATGTGGCAGATCGCGAGTTTCTATGTGACGGCCGTTTCACCATCGCCGATATCGCCATCGCTTACGCCTTGTATCTTGGCGACGGCTTGGGTTTGTCGCAGTTTTATGAGCCACAGGTGCTTGATTATTTTAAACGGATGACGGCGCGCCCAGCGTTTCAAAAAATTGAGGCTATTGGTAAAGACAAGTCCTTGTTTTCGCCAACGCCGTACCCATTTGAAAACGTTCCTGACCTATTTGGCTAAGGCCTCTTAAATAATACCTATTACGGAGTAATGCATGATTCTTACTGAAGAGCATGAAGCCATACGGCTAACCACAGCAAAGTTCATCGACAGTGAAATTAACCCCCATGCCGACCAATGGGAGGCAGACGGTATTTTTCCAGCTCATGAATTGTTTAAAAAAATGGGTGAGCTAGGGTTGCTTGGCATTTGCAAGCCCGTCGAGTTCGGCGGAATGGGCTTGGACTACAGCTATCAAATTGTCTTTTCTGAAGAGTTGGGCCGCATCGCAACCGGTGGGGTGTCTATGGGGATTGGCGTGCAAACCGATATGGCGACACCGGCTTTGGCGCGCTTTGGTAGTGATGAGTTGCGCAAAGAATTTTTAGTTCCCGCTATTTCTGGTGACGCGGTGTTTTCAATCGCGGTAAGTGAACCCCACGCCGGTTCAGATGTGGCTGCAATTAAAACCACCGCCAAAAAAGATGGCGACGATTATGTGATCAACGGATCAAAGATGTGGATCACCAATTCTACCCAAGCAGATTATTTGTGCCTGCTGGCGAATACCAGTGATGACAAGCCCCATTTAAATAAATCATTAATCGTTGTGCCGACCAATACGCCAGGTATTTCTTTTTCTGAGAAATTAAATAAATTGGGTATGCGCTCTTCCGATACCGCGCAGGTGTTTTTTGACAATGTGCGAGTGCCCCAGCGCAATCTTATCGGTGAAGAGGGGCATGGCTTTATCTATCAAATGCTGCAGTTCCAAGAAGAGCGCCTGTTTGCCGCCGCCGGCAGCTTAAAGGCGATGGAAGACTGTATTAATAAGACGATCGACTACACCCGTGAGCGCAAGATATTCGGCCAGTCGGTGCTAGATAACCAAGTGGTGCATTTTCGTTTGGCTGAATTGCAAACCGAAGTAGAGGCGCTGCGTGCGCTTACATTCAATGCGGTAGAAGGCTATATCAATGGTGCTGATGTGACTCGCAAAGCCTCTATGGCAAAACTAAAGGCGGGTCGTTTGCTTCGTGAAGTAACCGATAGCTGTATGCAGTACTGGGGCGGTATGGGCTATATGTGGGACAACCCAGTGGCCCGCGCATACAGAGATACGCGTATCACGTCTATTGGCGGCGGTGCCGATGAAGTGATGCTGAGTATTATTTGCAAGACTATGGGAACCTTGCCTAGCCGTAAAAAGTAGCTTGGTTTGATGTCTTTAGTCGGCTCATTGACCCGAGCCGACTAGATAATTTTAGTAGTCCGTCACCACAATTCGTATAGCGAACCTAAATTTCGTTGTACTAGGGTTTGCTAGTAAAGACTAAGATTCATTCCATAGATTGACTGCAACCTGTAAGCAAATCTGAGTGATTAGTTAAGAGCACCTGCGATAATGAGCTCTCGTGTAAGCAGCATGGATTTTGTGTTGTTTAATGCTGATTTTCAATGTTATTGGTAGCGCATTGCCAGAACAGGTGGTGTTCAAATAATATTGCCAATGGGTAGAAATTACTTATGTTTAGATTCTTATGCACTCTATGTCTTTTATTTCTCTTTACAGCCTGCGCTAGTCATCCAGATTGCGAGAAGTCCGATATTTTTGGGCATTGCAAAAAATGGAAGGGGCAGGAAAACTCCTGTGAGAAACCGGATTTTCTTGGTTTTTGTCCTCCGCAGTAACTTGTATATGAATTGATGGTGTATTGCTTCCTGCCGCAAGGAACTGTATCCGCTAAGGAAAACTCGGGCTCGGGTAGTGACGAAGATTTAGCGTTCCCTACGCCGGATACTGCGCGGACTTTAATTGATCTTCGGGCAGCCTATCTAAAATATTCCGTTAGTATATTCCTAGATTGTGCAGAGGTTCATTGAAATCCGCATTCATTGCGAAGTGTGTGGCCAGCCCCGCACAAAGTAAAACCAAAACCAATGTTCCCCAGCCATAGGCCGCAGCTCGCTGGGTAAAGTTGGTGTAGCACGCCCCGATCATTACTGCGGTAAGTAGGCTTGCACCAAGAGCACCATAGACAGGGTTCCAAAAGCCGATCAGTAGTAGTGGCGTGGCGGCAAGTTCAATCCCCCCCGCCAAGCGCATTAGCCAGTATGGATAGCCAAAGTTATCGAATTCTTCAATCATATGTGTATGAGCTAGAATTTTCATTGCTCCGGTTATACTGAAAAAAATGATGAATACAATTTGCAGTATTATTATGGCGACACTCATTGAGCAGTTCCTGCGTTGGCTTTCTATTGATTTAAACGGATCTTATAGATTGACACTAATTTCTGCGCTAATCATTCTGGGCGGCATAAGGAAGCCCATGTGTGAGCCGTCAAAGATGGGGAGGTCAGCAGTAAATTGGCGAATCGTTTTATCTTCTAAGTTTTTAACGTGGACAATAAACCGCCAGTGCTCTTGTGGGTCGACTAAACCAATATGTAAATTTACTAGTGAGTATGCAGATTGGGTGTCGATGGGATCGAGGTCTAGATCGAAATAAATATCGTCACGCCAGCTGTAGTCCGCACCGATGACAAACGCAATCGTGTTATCGATTACTGGTATGGCGGTATGGAAGCCGAAGTTAGCGCTGTACTTGGGGGCTCTCGGTAATTGTTTGCCGCTAAGGTCGCAGGTTTCGGATGCTGATCCCGCAGGACAGGGGCCATCGGTATATTCGTCAAATACAGCATTGGTATAACCGGCGCTGGTATAAATCATAGTGCCGCGCCAGGGTTGATAGTTCAGGTCAAATTCAAAGCCTTCCGTAGTTGCTTGTGCTGCGTTGCTTACCACAAAGCCGTTGCCTATAAATGCCTGAATTTGCATATCACTAAACTGGGTTTGGAATACGGCGGCATTGGCGGTCAGTGCGCCCTCAAGGGCTGTGAGTTTATATCCGAGCTCGTAGGCAACGGCTGTTTCTTGATCGAATACAGATTCGTCTGCAGTGCGGGCCAATGGGTTGTAGCCGCCGGCTTTAAACCCTTCCGAGTAGGACGCGTAAAGCATCTGGTCGTCCCATGCATACTTTAGCGATAACTTGGGTGCGACGTTGGACTCATTCCGTTTGTCCCGCAAGGTGTATTCTGTTACGCCAAATGCACTTTGTAGCAACAGGCCGGTTTGTTCGTAGTCTTGGACTAAATCAACCTTCTTGGTTTCCTTAGAGGCGCGCAGTCCTACTATGGCGCTAAGGCGATCGCTAATATTCCAGCTTAGTTGGGTGAATAGGGCGAGGGTGCTGGTGTCTTGCTGAAACACTTGGTTTAAGGAGTCGGTGGTTGCGCTATAGAGCAATGGGTCAAGTATATTCCCTAGCGGGTCAGTGATTGGGGATAGCAGGTCAGCAAGGCTTGTCGAAAGAGCGTTTAACAGCATACCCGTTACCGCTGGGTCAGGTAGCATTCGCAAGTCGCCTTCTAAGTGGTTGTCAGATCGAAATCCGAAGGCGCCAACAATGTATTCAAATTTTCCAGGTGCCGAGGTGAAGCGAATTTCGAGCATCTGCTGATTGTAATCAGTTTGACGATCCCAGTCGGCAATGGGGGCTGGCCCCGTGTCGGCGTCTAGATATAAGGACTCTGTCATTTCGGCGTGGCTGGCGATAACGGTTAGTAATTTATCGCCAAATTCCCAGTTTGTATCGAGGTTGACGACGGTGGATTCGCTATCGCTATAGTTGTCGCTATTGCTATGTCCAACATAGTCGAAGCGATCTTCTAGATCGGGGTCGAATAGGCCGTGAACAGTAGCCGCATCGCTTTGCAGTAGGAAAGGTTCCCAGCCCTGACCATTATCTTTGGCTTCGCCCCGATACAGGGTTAGGACAAAGCTTAGATCTTCGCTGGCATCAAATAATAACTTACTGCGTAATCCCTTCTTATCGATTTGTTTCTCTTCTTCATTCCGCACAGAGTTATATACGTAGCCGTCTTTGCTATGGGTGGTGGCGGCGATACGCAGCGCTAGTTTGTCTTCTATGAGCGGCGCATTTACGGTGGCGCTGAGCTCCCGGTCGTTAAAGTCACCGGCTGTTATTGTCGCAGCAGCGTACCACTCGTGAATAGGAGTGGCACTGCTGACATTAATGGCGCCAGCGACGGTGTTTTTGCCAAATAGAGTGCCCTGTGGCCCTTTTAATAATTCCACGCGCGAGAGGTCGAGAAAGGCGTCTTGTAGAAAAGCCAGTTTGCCGTAGTAGATACCATCCACGTAAAAGCCAACCGACTGCTCCATGCCGTCATTGATTGGCGAGTTCAATCCTCGCATGCCAACTTGCACGTAGCCAGGGGTCATGTTGATATCAGTATTTGGGCTAGCCAAGGCGACGTCTTCGAAGGATTTTATCGCCGATGCCTGCATGCGTTCGGCGCTCATCACGGATACCGAGAGCGGCACATCTTGCGCGGATTCAGCCCGCTTCTGGGCAGTAACAATCACCTCTTCGATGTAGTCACGGCGCTTTTTCTCTTTTACATCAGACCATGCGTAGCTGCTTGCGACTAGAACGGATAGCAGTAGAATTTTTTTCATTATTATTATCCTGATAATTAATCTTACTCGATTAGGCTACTCGCTTTTTCTTAGGCAAAGTCGTCCCATTTGCCAGTTGGCGTAAAAGGAGAATGCGATTGCTGTTGCCACTGCGTACATACCCCGTTGCAAGGTAAATGCAAGTGGATCTGCGGCCAGTAGAAGTCGGCACAAGTCGAAGACGGGCCACATTACCAAGAGGATATACAAGCCCATCGCGATGGCGATAAGACGAATTTTATGCGGGTTCACTGCAAAGTGGCGGGATATAGCGTGCTCGTCGCTGGTCATTTTTAACGTCCTTTACATGGGTTTGGTAATGGCGAGATAAAGTACGGTCATGCCACCAATGGCGATTACGGGTGTAGTCACAATTAAGAACCACCAGTGAAGGTGTATTGCCTGTTCATAGCGGGCAGATGCCAAGCCGTCTCCGCTTGGGGTGGTGCGTCGTATCTTGGCTTTGTTGCCACCGAAATGAGAAAGCCAGTAGTCGCAGAACTCAATGGGTAGGAATACCAAAACGACGATGGTGAGTTTCATCACGAGCCAATAGGATTGCGGCCCCCATCCTGTAATAAGTAAAAGGCTTAAGCCTGAGATTAATACGGCGGGGAAGGCGATGTGCTCAAGAATAACCCCTTCGTCGAAGCGCTCCATGACCCAGTTACGCTTTTTAATATGGTTGATATCATCAGGATTAGCTTGCCATGCGCGAAATACCGGTACCAAATAATTTAGGTAGGCAACTGATGTGCTCCACAGCCAGAGAGTAGCAAAGCTCATGTGAATAAATTTTACTTGAAGGTAATGGCCAGCAAGCCATTGGGTGAGTGCTTCTATGCTCATCTCGAAACAGCCTTTGTCGTGTCTTTGTTATTGTTGTGGTAATTATTCTTGATCTCTACGACAATACCATACGGTATGGTATGTATTATAGTCAAGTGTATTGACAATATGTGGAGTGGATATGGGGTCGGCAAAGCCATCTACTGGGCGCAAGTCTAAGCAGGATTTTATTAACGAGGCATTTGAGCTTATTGCTGACGCGGGAACGGCGGAAGCCTTGACTATAGACAGTGTGTGTCTGCGTTTGGGTGTTTCCAAGGGCAGTTTCTACTGGCACTTTAAGGGGCGTGATTCCCTCGTTGATGGCTTAGTAGATGCGTGGTCTGGTAATTTCCACGTAACAATTCACAACGCGATCAAGGCGCAGACTGCGGACAATGGACGCACTGTTATTGAAGAGATTAGCTATTACTGGCTAAGCAGTAATATGTCTAAGCTAGATCAGGTCATGCGGCATTGGGCCCAGCATGATCGACGGGTCTACGATGCGGTTTGTAGCGCTGATGAGCTGCTACTGGATTTCTTAAAGAATAATATTGAATCTATAGGCTATGACGAAAATGAGGCGTATCGCCGCGCGCGCTTGATGATGGCTATTGGTATTGCTGAACCTATGCTCGCGCATTTACCTAAGGCTGGCGACGAAACTAATGAGATGCAGTGGACACTTGATAGCGTTTTAGGCCTTAAAAGAAACTAAGCTTATTAGTGCATAAAATGCCGTTAGCAAGTTTATGTAGGCTCTTACCGCTCGCGGCTTTGTTTTTTAAGCGTATCTGCGTTTTCTTTGGTGATTGGATAAAATTTGCCTAAACCGCAGGAAACGCCAGGTAAAAAGCCGGAGCCAACACTGTTTAAAACGGTAATGATGTCTACGTTGCACAACTCGTTAAGTGATGTTTTGTACATAATGGTTTCATGCCGTGACAGCCCGTTGCATGGGCGTGGCAAGTCATTCAAATAAATCTGCTTACCCTTCATAAAGAATAGAATACTGCGATTATCAATTACTTCCAGCTGGTCGATGCGTCGCAGATTGACGCAGCGCTCTGGACTGCCTGATACCAGCTCTCTATTGGGGTTTGTTGGTATTTCTTCTGCGTGCGCAAATGCAGTTAAACACAGGCTTAGAAGAGCGCTACTTAAAAATCGTGGTCTCATTTTTGGTCCTCTGTGTCTTAGGTTTCTTGTGGAGTGTCTATGATTAATGAAAAGTCGAGCGGTGCATAGTGCTCATTTTTGGGTGCGTGGCGTTTACCTCGCGGCACCTGCTAATTGGCTCATTTATTCTGGGGGCTGCAGCTTTAAGCCAACTGATACGATACGCTCGTTTTCAATATTTTTTACGATAAGTTTTATGGCACCCAGCCGCACCTTGTCGCCAATAACGGGTTTGCCATGAAACTGGCGGATAATAAATTCGGCAACCGAAACGTTATGCTCCGAAGAACCAATCTCAAAGCCATAAGCCTGTGCTACATCAGATAGCTTTGCGTCAGGGTTTAGTGAAAATTCGCCAAAGAAAAAGCTTGTATCAAGTGACGGTGACGGCAGCTGTTTTGCAAATACTTGCCCGAGAGCAGACTTCGCGTTGGTAGAGGATAACAGTACGACCTGATCTTCGTTGGCAAGGGCTTCACTTGGATTTTGGTCTATTAAAATACCGTTGCGAATAATGCCTAGGAATTGGCTTCCTTCTTTCACGGGTAAATTTTTTACGGCTAAACCGACCGCACGACTTTCCGGAACAACGGTGTATACCAGAAGTTCTTTGTCCTGGTCATGCTTTAATGTTAAGTGTTGATGCGCGGGTTCCTTATTTGAGGGTGGCAGTTCAATTTGCATCCATTTTGCGATAGGCGCGATGGTCCAGCCCTGCAGAACCAGTGAGATCAGAACAACGAAAAATACCAGTTCAAAATAGGTTTGGGTGTGTTCTAGTCCAGCCAAAGATGGGAATAGGGCGAGAATAATGGGTACTGCACCGCGCAGGCCGCACCAGCCGATAAAGACCTGTTCTCGCCATGGGAAGTGGAAGGGGAGTAAAGACAGCCAAACTGCGATGGGTCTCGCCACAAATATGAGTACGAAAGCGATAGTTAAAGCGGGAAAAATAATGGGTATTAGGTTACTCGGCGTAATAAGGAGGCCGAGCATAAGAAACATGCCAATTTGGCTAAGCCAAGCCATACCGTCATGAAAACGGTGGACATCGTTGCTAAAGGGAAGCGAGGTGTTGCCAATCATGGCGCCGGCGATAAAAATGGCGAGAAAGCCGCTACCGTCAAGAATCGTTGTTGCGCCGAATATACTTAGTCCGCCTGCCAGTGTCAGCAATGGGTACAGTGACGGAGTGAGCTGCAACTTTTTGAGTAAGAGGGTTAGTAGGTAGCCACCGGCAAGTCCAAGTACGATACCTAAGCCTAGCTGACTCACTAACTCTTGAGCGATGGTCCAGCCTGGGTTGGTGTCGCTGCCAGTTAATTGCAGTATCTGCACCATGGTAATGGTGAGGAATATCGCCATTGGATCATTTGAACCTGACTCTATTTCCAGCGTTGCACCGGTGCGTTCTTTTAGCTCCAGCCCCGCCGTTCTCAGTAAGCCAAAGACCGCAGCCGCATCGGTGGAGCCCACAATGGCGCCAATGAGTAAACCTTCCTGCCAAGACAGACCGAGTATCCAGTGCGCGGCAAATCCGGTAATGGCGGCGGTCGCAATTACGCCAACGGTTGCAAGGGAGAGCGCTGGCTTTAGGCTTACACGGAAGCTGTCTTTTCGTGTACCTAGGCCACCGTCAAATATGATGATAGCCAGTGCTAAGTTGCCAAATAAGAAAGCGAGGCTAAAGTCATCAAATTTGATTTTGCCGAACCCGTCTTCGCCGGCAAGCATGCCAAGTAATAGAAATACCAATAGCAATGGCGCACCAACACGGCGTGAAAAAACACTCGCAATGACGCATAAAAAGGCCAGTACAGCCCCGCCAAAGATATATTGATATATTAACTCTATAGTCACTCAGTAGTCCTGGTTGATGTACGTTTGGTCTTTAATGAACAGATTGTACTTAGCTTGTGTGGAGGTTTTCTAGGCGCAGGCTATTAAATTGCGGGCACAAGCAAGTTGGGTTTGCCGTTACGTAAATTTATCTGGACGGTTATTTGGTTTGTACGACTTAGTATAAAGCAATACAGCTGCTCTTAGAGGGGCTGTGTAATAGTTTAGTTTCAGATGCCGGTTAGGTTTATTGGCATAGGGGGTAAATTTTGCGGGGTGCTTTTGTGAAGCGAAAGTTGTGTGCAGTGATTAAACAACATAAACGCGGGTAGCTGCTTATAAAGGGCGTGGCTGAAGGCGTCGACTTTTTTAAGTGAGGCATCTAGTGCTAAGTGTTGAATGTGCAAGTGCGATGATTTGCGGTCGACTTTACAATCCATGCGTGCCTGGAGTTTGCCATCCCATAAAATAGGCAGTGAGAAATAGCCGTACTGACGTTTTTCTTCCGGAACATAACACTCAATTAAATAATCAAAATCGAAAAGCATCTGCATACGTTTGCGCTGTATAAGCAGGTTGTCGAATGGCGAAAGTATTGCGAGCTTGCTGCGGGCGAGGGGTTTGTTTAGCAATTCCAATGATTCTGCTAATGCGTAGTAGTGGTTGCCGCCGACGTTGATCTGCAGCAGCTCATTGTTGGCCGCCATATCTTTCAGCGTCTTGCTAATCAGCGGCTTTGTATTCTTTCGCAAATAGGCGATTTCAGGTGCCTGCCCCAGTCCATTAGCGCGTAGATACGAAACAATAAGAAAGCGCGCGTACTCCTCCTGAGTTGGAGGCGTGGTGTTAACATCCTTCGGCAGGACCCGCTCGCTCAAGTCGTAGACTTTATGGAAATTCTGGCGGGATGAAATCATCAGATCCCCTTGCATGTAAAGGCATTCTAAGGCCTTTTTAGCCGGTTTGCTGCGCCACTCTCCGAGCTTTTCACCCGTGTGCTCAAAGTCCTTGGCCATGAGCGGTCCCTCAGTTTCAATCCGCTTGCGTACAGATTTCATGAGGTGTTTATCTGGCGTGTACCAATGGCCTTGCTCACCGTTCGCTATTGCCTGTTTGCGGGGTAGGCTAAACCGGTAGTCCTGCATTGGCAGATAGGCGGCGGCATGAGACCAGTATTCAAATACCTGCTTTTCGGCGACCAGTTTATCGAGATGCGTGGTCTGATAGCGCGGATTGCGATTCCATAAAGTGTGATGGTGGGCGCGCTGAACGGCGGAAATGGTATCTATTTGAATATAGCCAAGGTGCTGTATAGCAGACAAGGTAGCGTCGGTAGCGTTTCCAGTCTGCTTACTTGCGGGTAGTTGTTGCGATAGTAAGACGAGCTTGCGCGCATCTTGTTGCGAGAGAGATATCGGCATGCTGGTATGAACATTCACTCTAATTAATTGTTGATGGCTATGCGTATTTAGTGAGGATTCGAGTAATGTCTTCTACGCCGCTTTCCATATCGTCCGTCATAACGGTGTGTTTTTCGAGTTCTTGGCTCATCGCGCAGGACATCATGGTAAAGAAGGCTTTGTCCATCGCTTTGCGCGCTGCGGACATTTGCGCGGCAATGGCCTCGCATTCTTCGCCATTCTCTAGTTGGCGCTGAATACCGCGGACTTGCCCCTCTATGCGACGTAGGCGATTATTAAGATCTTTGCGTTTTTTATCCCATTTGTCCATGGCGGGCTCCCGATGTTGTTGGTGCTTAAAAGACAAAGTACGTTCTGCAATGACGATTGTTTAGCCAGCGCGACGCTAATCAATTATACGCCTATGGGTATATTTATCCGGTGTTATTTTGCGATGATTCAGGGTCTATATTGTCCGTAATCGTATTGTCTGGGTGCCGAGGAATGGTACTATGCGAGGGATTATAGATTTTGCTGCGCGCTGAGGCGTCGCCTTTGAAGTAGAGAATAAGTATTTATGCGTTTGCCCGCTTTTTTATTACGTCGCCTGCAGGCGAAAGCTGAACAAATTACCCGCCGCGCACCAAGCAAGGTTATTGGTAGCGATTATCTGACCCGTTGGTATGTCATTCCGCGCAATCGGGTGTTTAATATGTATCTGCATCATGTAACAGGTGATGACCCAGACACTAATTTGCACGACCATCCTTGGGTGTTTAATTCGTCTGTGGTGTTGCGCGGGCGCATCGTGGAAGAAATGCCCAGTAAGGATCGAGTCTTGGAAATGGGCAGTTTTACGACGCGTTTGGGGCGGGCGCCACATCGTTTAGTTTTAAATACACCAGATAGCTTGACCTTGTTTATTACCGGTCCAAAAATTCGCAAATGGGGGTTTTATACCGCCACAGGCTGGGTGAATAGCAAAGTGTATTTGCGTGCCGATGGCAATGGTCGCAATGTGGCGACACTGTACGCGGTGCCGAAAAATAACGAGCGTGTGGCGGAACAAAGTGTGGAGAAAAAATCCGCTTAAATTTATTTTATGCACTGTTAAAAAGATTGATGACTAGGGTCTGTTGACGTTTCATAATTACCACTGCTGGAGGCCATTTTTTCGTATGGCGAGGCAGAAGGAGTGCGGTTTGGTTATTCCAAATAAATGACTGATAACGACGCCAGGCGGAAAAATGGCCCCAGCCCGTCGGGTTGCGCCTGAGAAAGCGCCACTTGTCGTTGCTCCTCGCTCGTTTGAAGCAACCAAACCACACTCGTCGCGTCCTAAATTGGCGCTTTCTCAGGCGCAACAGAGGCAATGATGAAACGTCAATAGACCCTAATAATAAGAACTTGATATGAAAACAAAAATCAAAGCCGTTGCAATACGAAATTTAGTTAAAGCAGATACGTGGATACGCTGGCTGGGTAAAACGGCAAAGCATATTGCTGTGCGGAGCTCGAGTATTGAAACCGCCCACGGTCTTATTCCACTTCGTATCTACCAACCTCCGGGGGAGGGGCCATTCCCCGTGCTGGTGTATTACCACGGCGGTGGTTGGGTTATTGGTGATTTGGATGTTTATGATCCCCTGTGTCGTGATTTGTGTGATCGCAGCGATTGTATTGTGGTGGCGGTGGAGTATCGCTTGGCGCCAGAGCATCCGTTTCCCGCGGCGCCTGAAGATTGCTTGGCCGCCTTAAAGTGGACTTATGAACATATTGCCCAGTATGGCGGATTGCCAAACGCTATTGCGGTAGCCGGAGACAGTGCTGGTGGCAACCTCGCAGCGGTGACGACCTTGCAAGCACGGGAATGTTTGCCGGGTGTGGTGAAGGGGCAGGTGTTAATTTATCCGGTTACTGATCACTACGATCCAGGTACTCCATCGTATATTGAAAATGCCAATGGCCCTGTGCTGACGCGCAAGTTAATGATGTGGTTTTGGGATACCTATTTGCTAAACAGCTCGCAGTTAGAGGAAGGGCAGACTCGGCATCCGCGCGCGACACCGTTAATGCGAAGTGATTTAGATAGCTTGCCGCCGACCCTACTTATCACCGCCGAGCGCGACCCGCTGCGTGATGACGGTGCTAATTTTGCCGCGCGACTGAGCCAGCATGACAATAAGGTGCAATACAGCTTGTACGCCGCTGCTAGCCACGGCTTTGTCGGTTTGCAGGGGCCTAATGATCATCACAATAAGGCCATGAGCGAAATTAGTGATTGGCTGACAGCATTGTTTAACGCTTAATTAATCTTGCGTTCGCGGTTTTTCCAATAAGGTTCGCGCAGGGTTTTCTTCAGAATTTTGCCCGATGGGTTGCGAGGTAAGGCCTCGTAAAATTCGAGACGACGCGGTATTTTGTAACCTGCGAGCTGGTCTCGGCAAAATGTAATTAACTCTTCAATAGTCAATGTTTGGCCAGTCGCACATACAACGCAGGCGAGCGGAGTCTCACCATATTTGTCGTCTGGAATGCCGACTACCGCAACGTCGGTAATAGCTGCATGTTTACTTAATACGTTTTCGATTTCGATGGGGTAAATGTTTTCCCCGCCGCTAACTATCATGCGCGGTTTCAAGTAATAAGTGCAATCCTTTCACGCAGCGAGTAAATCTTCTCGTT
>NZ_CAXBHN010000030.1:0-30607 GCF_963975605.1 uncultured Zhongshania sp.
TCGGAAGTCGGAAGTCGGAAGTCGGAAGTCGGAAGTCGGAAGTCGGAAGTCGGAAAATGATCAATCACACACATGCTACGATCAAGCGGTGCGTGTTTATTTTTCGTCAGACATCCGACGCCAGACTTCAATCTGCGCCCTCATCTCCCGTCCAGCATACAGCAACAATCTAATAGCAACACACAAGGACAACACAACAACGTGACCACAAACACCCGCCGGCTTGCCATGGCCATTTTGAATGGCTTTGATGCGTTTTTCGCAGAGTACAAAAATATCACTCTCGGCGCCCAAGCTCGCTTTGAAGCAGCCGACTGGCACGGAGCACAGAAGGCTATTCGCGACCGGCTAGTTCTCTGGAAACAAAAGCGCGCTATCGTTGCGGAGGCGGCCTACACCATCACCGGCGGCAGTGTGGAAGATCGGGATAACTGGGAAATTGCCAAGCAGGAATACTCTGAGCTTATCCAGCATCACGACAATTATGAAATCGCTCAATCGTTTTTCAACTCTATTTATTGCCATGTCTTTGATCATGAGAAAATTCGCGACATACATACTTTTGCGCTGACCTCCAACCAAGAGCGACCGCCCACAGCAAGCGACTCCATCCTCAAGCGCTACCGATTTGACGGAGACAACGCCGCCGATATTGTTAGGTCAATGCTGGACGATTGCGAATTTAATATCCCGTGGGAAGATCAGCAGCGCGATATCGGTTTTATCATGAACGTGGTCAACAAGGTATTCATTCCAAAAATTCGCGATGGCGGGAAAGACATTATCGTCGAAACGCTGGAGTCTTTATTCTTCCGCAACAAGGCCGCCTATCTCGTAGGCCGCATTGTTAGCGGCGACTTTAGTATGCCCTTTGTGCTACCTATCCTTCACAGCGAAAATAAATCCATTTTCGTCGATACCGTTTTATATGATCCCGATGATATTTCTATTTTGTTTAGTTTTAGCCGCAGCTATTTCATGGTGGATACATCCATACCCTCGGAATACATCGCCTTCTTGCACCGGCTGATGCCGAACAAAGAAATCTTCGAACTTTACAGTGCCATTGGCATGCCCAAGCACGGCAAAACCGAGTTCTATCGCTTTGCTGTTGAAGACACTGCGAGTAGCGAAGAACCCTATATTATCGCTCCCGGTATAAAGGGCATGGTTATGCTAGTGTTTACCCGCCCTGACTTCGGTTATGTATACAAAGTAATCAAAGACCGCTTCACGCCACCTAAGGACATGACTCAAGAACACGTGCGTCAATGCTATAGCCTAGTAAAGCGCTGGGATCGCGGCGGCCGCATGGCCGACACTCAGGAATTTAATAATTTGGCTTTTGATCGCCGTCGTTTTTCTGATGAATTAATTGCTGAACTTGAGAAAGAAGCGCCCTCGAAAATAAGAGTGAGCGGCAACGCACTGCTACTCAAACATGTGTACATAGAACGCAAAATGATACCGTTAAATTTATATCTTAAAAATTGTGATGAGCAACAATTAGAAAGTGTAATGGGCGAGTATGGCAACGCGATTAAACAGCTTGCGGCGGGTAATATTTTCCCTGGGGACATGTTGCTTAAAAACTTTGGCGTAACACGTCATGGCCGCGTTGTTTTCTACGACTACGACGAAATATGCCCGCTCACAGACTGTAATTTTAGAAGCTTGCCGGAACCAAAAAATGACGAGCAAGCCATGGCTACCCAGCCCTGGTATGAAGTCAATCCGGAAGATGTATTTCCAGAAGAATTTAGATTATTTTTCTCTGGCAATCAGCACGCCAAGAAAGTTTTCGACAGGCTACACAGTGAACTGTATGACCCTGAGTATTGGCGCGGATTACAGGAAACAATTCGCAACGGCTATGTCGCAGACGTATTTCCTTACCGTAAGAAGCAACGTTTTCAGCAGCGGGCTTCTGTTTAGCTATGCAGTATTGTAAAAAAGAGTATCGACGCGATCGCGCCGATGCTCAAAACAACCTAGCAAAACATACGCCCGCAGCAATGCGCTCACGACAAACTAGCCGCACGAACAGAGTCGTTTTTACAGCGGCGACACAATCTGACTTCGACTCATATAAATCATATCCGTAATAAAGTCTCGATAAGCACTTACTGCACGCGATAATTGCTCTGCCGGAATGCGGTCCGGCGTATCTTCCTCGGTGTGATAATGTGGGGTCGCCATCGTCAGATTTACACTGGGAACACCGAGCTCACCCATCGCACCTTCTAAATCACCGTTAGCGGTAACCGACGGTACAGTCGGCAGCGGCACTGCCAATAAACCATATTTGACAAGATAAGGTGCAAACGTACGAATAAGGGCCGGATGGAACGTCGTAAACAATGCGCGCTCCTCATCACCGGGTCGCTCCACTACCAAACCAAGCATATCAATAAGCCCTGTACCAGTAATGTGCTCCTCACCTTTTGCGGCAAGGTGATCCAAGTTTACAAATAGATCATGATTAGCCACTTCCTCAGGATAGGTATCTATCCAACGACTAACACCACCGTGTGGGTACCCCACATCATGTCCCGTTACGCCCAAGAATATGATATCTCTTGGCCGCTCGTCCTGTGGGACAGACGCAAAATGTTCTGCTAATCCGATGAGCCCAGCAACGCCAGTCGCATTATCTAAGGCGCCTGTAAACCATGCATCGTAATGGGCTGCAATTAGAATCGTACCCGATTCTGCGCCAGAACCAGGAAGCCGGGCGACAACATCATGGGTCGTTCCGTCCACATGTTTGGCATCTAAACGCCACGCTACCGAACCGCCCTTGTGCGCAGCCTTGCGCAGACGCGCCAAATCTTGAGCACCTAATTGAAAAGCCGGAATCTCATTGTCGTCTAAAAAATTCTCCCCCGAACTGGTAGGCCGAATAAGATTATCCGGGGCGTCTGACGTAACAAACATCGCCACTGCACCCAGCTCCGCGGCCCGATGGTAAGTAGACGAGTAAGTCGAAAACACGTTTAATAATGCCCGTCCGGTCACGACAACAGCCTTACCTTCAAGATTTTGGGCGAGTAACTCCAGCTCACTACCAAAACCAACATCGACCAGTTCTGCAGTGCCGGTGCCCGCCCGCGTTGACCAAATTGGAAAACTATTTATTTCCTGTTCAACGCCATTTTCAATCAAAGCAATATCCCAGTCATCGAGTTGCCACTTTCGCATCCCATAAGGTTCGATCTCAGTGCTGATACCTGCGTCGCTCAAGCGCTTAGCCAACCATTCCGCAGCCTTACGTTCTTCAGGATAACCCGCCCAACGTGGCTGAAAATCGCAGAGCTCCGTGACCCAGCGCTTAAGGCGCGCAGGATCCATTGGATCCGACGGCAAGCTAGGCTGCCCACCTCCCACGGCGCTAGTATTAGAGCCGCCACTTGATGACTTGCATCCAGTAATAACCAACGATAAAACCAAGACGATCACCATCAGCATTATGCGCCGTGGCAATTGGCGACGCTGAATATCAAAGCACGCCCGACTGTCGTTATATCGGGACCATGTGTCACGAGCTATTTCGCTTAAAATACTCATTTCGTAAATTGCTCCATAACCCAGTTAACAATAGCCGGTGCAGCCACATCAGCCACCGGCGAATGGTCCGCCAGCCAACGCTCGTAGGTGAGATCGTAGCCACGCGCTCGATACTGGCTGGCAAGCTCATCGGTGAACGGCAGCAGCGCTACAGTGTCCAAAATACCTGCATCAATACGAACGGCTATATCGCGGCGCATAGGAATTAAGCGGACATCATCTTCCTGCAAAGCTCTTCGTACTTCCGCGACGACTTCACTTCCACGAGGTCCCTTAAGCTCATACGGCGCTATTCCACCCCAAGAGGATTTATGACTGAGATCTTCTAAGCACAGACGCTCAAGGTCCGGCCACAATGCTAGCGCGCGCGGCGACAAGCCTCCTTCTTCGAGTAATAAGCGTTCAAAATCCGAATCTACACTCGCAATACCTTTAAGCACCAAGGCCGCTAACGCCACTGCGACATCGACTCCAGGGGCCGTGACGGGCGACGGTTCTAGCACAGCAACCAGGTTCTCTAGCCGCGTGACTGGTGTAATAGCGGCTACACCAATAAGCTTTAACTCCGCGGCGCTGGGATGGTCGCGACTTCCAGTATTAAGGGCGGCAACACCACCTTCCGAATGACCAACGGCGACCCACTTATCACCAATGCCATTCCAATTTCGACCAACTGCGGAAGCCATATCACGCATTGCCCGCGCGAGCGAATCACCGCGCAAGTAAGGGTGTGGCCCCGACTCGCCAAGGCCTTCATAGTCTGGCCTCGCAACAACAACACCACGGCTTAAAAGTTGATGTGCCACCTCATCTCCTTGCTGCATACGCCGCAACTCGCTGGAGCCAACAACGCCATGTGTAGGCGCACACGCATCCGCCACACCTGTTGTCATATGGCCGTACACAACCAGAGGCCAATGGCCGTTCGCATGGAATTGAACCTCGGGAATCAATACTAAGCCTGACGCCAATGCCGGTAGCCCTTGAACATCCACAGTGGTATAACGAACGAATAACGCCTCTGCAGCCCCCGCGACTCTGCTCGACGATGGCGCGTCAAAGATCTCAACAATTGTTCCAGGTGGGCGAGTTTTCCAGCCTGGCGCCGAAGCCGCTGGGATATTTTCTTGCGGGGTATTTGGCAATATCTGGGTGTTTTCACCAAGCGTTATAATTCTATCAAGAAAATTACTGAGCGCATTTCCGGAGAACAACACGGTCGCCAAAGCCAAACAAATGCTGGCAGCGTTGTTTTTATACATCATGCCCTTTCCCTTAAGCTGGCGTCATTCCAGCTTATTATTTTTATAAAGGCATATAATTCCACATGTCATAAAACGCTGACTTGTATGACATGACTATATTAAATAAGGAAGGAAAACGGCACAGGAGCGATCGCGGCAGAGCTGACTAGTGACACGAACTTAGCAAATACGGTGGCGATCAATAAAATCAGAATCTATGGCCAGTGAGGGGCTGATTCCAAAAACTTCCACAAAAGTGCGACTTACATGGGGTAAATCGAAAAAGCCCGTTTCCATGGCGACGTCGGTAAAACTACGGCCTGGCGTGTACTGGTCTACCGCCTGCCACACTGCTGACCACCTCGCGTACTCTCCAATAGAGTGGCCAATGTTTTGCTTGAACAAGCTTCGCAAGCGAGATGACGACAAATAAACTTGCTGTGCTAAATTCTCAATATTGAATTCATTTAACGGCATATTCGCCATGATCTCACAGCATCTCACGATCCGCGGATCAATGACTGCAAGCTCCCGAGCTGGGCCCGCCACGATAGACAGGGTCTCGTTGACCATTGTCTTTAGCTCAGCATTGGCTAGCTGCCCATCAAAAGCCTTTTTCAATTGAGGTAGAACCGCGCTAAAGTCGGCCATATCTAATTCTAATATCGACTCACTACCTAGGCGCTGGCGCAACCGTCGATACTCGGGCCGCTCAACAGGAAGATAAAATAACGCCATATTACTATTAGTTGCATCCAAGCTCGCTCTGCGGCACTTAGGAGCAACAATCGATGCCCGCGTAGTCAAACGCCGGCCATCGACTTCTATTTTGTATGGTTCCGCGAGAGCAATTCGCAAAGTTGCCGCAATTGATGTCGTCGGCCTATTAAGCACTAAGGATTTAGCCAACAGTAATAAACCGCCGTACCAGTAGTAAACCTTCATGGCGTCCCCTGAAGGATTAAGCGTATCCTTGATATCGGCTTTGTCTGTCACTGACTACTACACACCTATTTTTATATACGTCACAGATTTAAATCCAATCTATAAAAACCCTAGCAATATTGGACTGGGGATATCAGCTTGTTCTTATCATCGTGCGGGCTATTTGCAAACCCTAGCCGACAAAATAGCACAAAAATCACAACGTCTTAATATAAAAAATCCCCGTCTTTCGACGAGGATTTTACTAAAGGTTGAAGAGCTCGCGCAGCCCTTCTAATTCTAAAGATACTAGAATTGTAAACGTGCGTTAATGCCTACTGAATCAGTATCGTAGTCACCCACAAAACTGCGACTGATATTACCCGCTACTGAAAACTGCGGAACAATATAGACACGTAAGCCGGCACCCAATACCGCACCCGAATCGGAATCACCATCAACATCCTGATATGCCAAACCAGCACTTAAGTTACCTTCAATATTATTGGTAAGCCAAGTACGTGACATGACGCTACCTGTTAAGGTATCGATATCAATATTATCTAGCACTGGATTAGTACTTTCCGATTCAGCAAAGCTATAGTCTAAAGCCATCACTAAATCGCTGCGATCAGATAGCTTTCTCGGAGTACCGACACCTATACTCACGGTATCAAACTCTAAATTTCTGTTGTAATCGAGGTTCCCAATTGAACCGCGAACAAAAATATTTCGATCCAATGCTAATGAGCCACCGCCATAAATTTGATCGGCATCGTCGTTGTCAACTTCAACATCGGCAAAACCACCTTCAACATAAGTGTAGCTAAAATCTTTTGCGAATAATGGACCCGCAGCAATTGCACTGGTGAAACCCGCCGCAAGTAATATCGTTTTTTTGTTTAACATGATTTTCGCTCTCCATAATGTAGACAGCGATTTAGACTGCGTTTTAGCAAACAGTTCCTAATATTTTTTGCAGACGTGAATTATTACTTTTACGAAAACTAAAGTGAACTTTTTAAGAAGCCCCTATATCACTCTAAGCTTCTAGCAAAAACGTCACCGGACCATCATTGAGCAAACTGATTTGCATATCGGCACCAAACCGACCAAATGCAACATTAGCGTGTTTTGCGCTCAAATCCTCGACGGCATAATCATATAAATTTTCTGCGCGAACGGGGTCAGCCGCAGTAGAGAATCCCGGACGCAATCCTTTTTTAGTATCTGCCGCCAAAGTAAATTGCGACACCAGCAGCACCCCGCCATTAATATCTGTGACTGACTTATTCATCCTTCCTTCGTCATCGGCGAAAATTCGATACGCAAGTAGCCTGCTAATCAGTTTGGCGGCCTGCTCTTCACTATCGTCCTTCTCAACACCCAGAAAAACCAGCAAGCCTTGCTCTATTTCGGCAACGCATAACCCATCAACTTCAACTTTCGCAAACCGTACACGCTGCAGTAACGCTTTCATTCACACCCTAATTTTCAAATTTATTTTATCCCTACCACTGCGATGAACACACTAGCAGGCTGTTGAAAAACGTTGGCGAGACAGCGGATGCAAGGCAAAAATGGCTGAAAAAGCGGAGTTTACACGTAGTAAATAAGCATTTTGAGGCCATTTTTAACGCCGCAGACGCAACGTAGGTAGTTTTTCAACAGCCTGCTAGTAACTTAATTCGCCATTGCTTAGTAGGTCCGCAATATCATTGCTCGCTTTAACCAGGGCATCAGAGATGCTTGGCTCAAAGGCGGAATGGCCGGCATCACGAATGATATGCAGCTCTGAACTCGGCCAGCGCTGATGCAACTCTACCGCGTTCTCAAGCGGGCAAATCATGTCGTAGCGACCGTGAACAATAATGCCCGGAATATTTTCGATCACCGCCATATTATCAAGGAGCTGATTGTCTTCCATAAAAGCCTCATTAATAAAATAATGGGTTTCAATATGCGACATCGACACGGCGGTATGAGGGTCCATTAGGTGATCTTCGACATCGTGATTTGGCCGCAACGTCGAACAGCGAGCCTCCCATATTGACCAGGCTTTGGCAGCTGACATTCGCGCCACTTCATTCTGACCATGCAGTACACGATGATAAGCTTGTATGCGATTTTCCTTGTCGCGAGGAAGTACGCAATCAGCAAAATCTTTCCAGTAATCGGGAAAGATTTTGCTGGCGCCGCCCTCGCTGTAAAACCACTCTAATTCCTGTGGGCGGCATAAAAAGATACCGCGCAATATCAAGGCCTTTACTCGAGCTGGCTGCGCTTGCGCATAGGCAAGGCTCAAGGTAGAACCCCAAGACCCACCGAACAGCACCCAAGTATCAATGTTTAGGTACTGCCGTATTTGCTCCATGTCGGCAATGAGCGCCGGTGTTGTATTATTTTCCAGGCAGGCATGAGGCTCAGAGCGACCGCAGCCGCGCTGATCAAATAATATGATGCGATAGCGCTCTGGGTCAAAAAAGCAACGCGCCCTTGGACTACAGCCAGCGCCTGGCCCGCCATGCACAAATAGCACGGGAATGCCATCAGGATTACCAGATTCCTCGACATAAAGAACGTGGGGTGCCTGAACTGGCAAATGATGAGTTTGATAAGGCTTTATATCGGGAAAAATCGTGAGCATAACGACACCAATCCAAAAATTGCGCTTAGTCAGTGTAGCCTAGTCGCGGACGTATCGGTATGTGATCTATAGTGTGAATCGAATCGGGGGAGGGAGAACGGCGACTGTGGAACACAGCCGCCGGAGTGAGAACGTTTACTTAGCGCGTTTGCGCTCGTTCTCTTTCAACAGTTTCTTACGCAGACGAATGCTCTTTGGTGTCACTTCCACCAGCTCATCGTCTTCGATGAATTCAAGAGCCTGCTCCAAAGTGTGTTTAATGTGCGGCGACAACGTCAGCGCGTCATCAGTACCAGAAGCGCGAACGTTGGTCAGCTGCTTAGCCTTGGTTGGGTTAACAACTAGATCATTGTTGCGGTTGTGAATACCGATGATCTGGCCTTCGTAAACCTCTGCCGCATGACCCAAGAAGAGACGGCCGCGATCTTGCAAATTGAACAGACCGTAACTCAACGTTTTGCCACCAACCATTGATACAAGAACGCCGTTCTGACGACCAGCTAGCTCGCCGCCTTTCACTTCACCGTAGTGATCGAAAACGGTGGTCATGATGCCGCTACCAGACGTCATTGTTAAGAACTGGCCACGGAAACCAATCAAGCCACGCGCTGGTGCGATAAACTCAAGTTTAACGCGACCTTTGCCGTCTGGCTCCATATTGGTCATCTCGGCTTTACGCAAGCCAAGCTCTTCCATAACCGAACCTTGATGCTGCTCTTCAACATCAATAACAACATGCTCAAACGGTTCTTGAATCACGCCATCGACCATCTTCTGTACTACTTCAGGGCGAGAAACACCCATTTCAAAACCTTCGCGACGCATGGTTTCAATCAGTACAGAAAGATGTAATTCACCACGGCCAGATACTTTAAATTTATCTGGCGTCTCACCTTGCTCAACGCGCAGGGCCACGTTGTGAATTAACTCTTGGTCTAAGCGATCACGAATATTACGTGAAGTGACAAACTTGCCTTCTTTACCGGCAAACGGTGAATCGTTTACCTGGAAGGTCATGCTGACCGTTGGCTCATCTACGCTCAATGGCGGCAAGGCTTCAGGATGACTAGGCGCGCAAAGCGTGTCGGAGATATTCAGGCCTTCAATACCCGTCACACAAACGATCTCGCCCGCCTTACCTTCAGGCACTTCAACTCGCTCAAGACCGTAGTAGCCCATCACGCTTAACACCTTACACTTACGGCTTTTGCCGTCAGCACCAACGACAACCAACTGGTCATTGGCCTTCATGGTACCGCGAGTGATACGACCAACACCGATTACACCAACATAGCTATTGTAATCGAGTGCTGAAATTTGCATTTGCAAAGGACCAACAGCATCAACTTCTGGCGTCGGCACCTTGTCTACAATCATTTGGAATAACGGTGTCATATCTTCAGCTAGATTTTCAAAATCTAGACCTGCAATGCCGTTAATTGCCGATGCGAACATGATTGGGAAGTCCAATTGCTCATCGGTCGCACCCAGGCGATCGAACAAATCAAATACTTGATCAACTACCCAGTTTGGGCGTGCACCCGGACGGTCAACTTTGTTAACAACCACAATGGGGTTCAGACCTTGCTCGAAGGCCTTTTGAGTTACAAAGCGAGTTTGTGGCATTGGGCCGTCAACCGCGTCAACCAACAGCAATACACTATCGACCATCGACAGAACGCGCTCTACCTCACCACCGAAATCGGCGTGACCAGGGGTATCAACGATGTTGATACGGTAACCGTTCCACTCAATTGCGGTGTTTTTCGCAAGAATGGTAATACCGCGCTCTTTCTCCTGGTCGTTGGAGTCCATGATCCGCTCGGAATCTTGGTTGCGGCGGTCAAGGGTTCCCGACTGACTCAACAGCTTGTCCACCAATGTGGTTTTACCATGGTCAACGTGGGCGATGATGGCGACGTTTCTTAACTTACTGACTTCACTCATAATTTAGAAATTCCGGATGGACATTTTTGCTATCTGTATACGAAGGCATGCACGCAAATAGTGGGACTGGCAATTTCGCCATTTAAAATAAGGTCGCGATTATAGCGGGTTTATTAGCCAAGCACATGATTTATGCCGTGCATTTTACAGCTAACGAGCAAAAGTTAACGACGTAGTACCACCTAATGATCCTTATTTGCCCAATAACAACCACCTCTTGGGCGTAACGCCGATAGCCGTTACAATCAAATTAAAGTCGACTACATTCCGCTACGGATGCCAATAACGATGACAAGCAATGTCACATGGAAGAGCCGCTGGACCTTCATTCTTGCCGCAACCGGCTCGGCGGTTGGCTTAGGAAACATTTGGAAATTCCCCTATATCACCGGCGAATATGGCGGCGGCGCCTTCGTCCTAGTGTATTTAGGCTGCATTCTGCTCATCGGCGTACCAGTTATGATTGCAGAGATAATGGTAGGCCGAGCTGGTCGCAGCGACCCCGTTCACAGCATGAGCAGCCTGGGCAAAACGGCTGGCAGGAGCGGTAAGTGGGGCGCTGTCGGCGCGATTGGCATTCTGGCCGGCCTAATGATCATGATGTTTTACAGCGTGGTTGCGGGCTGGGCGCTAGACTATGTTGCACAGAGCTTAAGCGGCAGTTACTTGCAAAAGCCCACCGCTGAAATCGAACAAAATTTCTCGTCGCTGCTCAGCAACCCGTCAGAACAATTTTTGTGGCACACCATCTTCTCCTTGATCACCGCATCAATCGTTGCTGGCGGCGTGACCAACGGCATCGGCAAATCAGTCGATATTTTGATGCCGATTCTCTTTGGCTTTCTTCTGCTTCTGCTGGGCTACAGCTGGATAAATGGCGATTTCAGCGCCGGCCTGCACTTCATGTTCGACACCGACTTTAGCAAACTTAGCAGCGACGCGATTCTCGTCGCGATGGGACACGCCTTCTTTACCTTGAGTTTAGGCATGGGCGCGATAATGGCCTATGGCGCCTACTTCCCGGGTAAAGCATCCATTGGTAAAACCGTGCTGACTATCGCCGCGCTAGATACCGTGATAGCACTCGTGGCGGGAATGGCCATGTTCCCACTCGTCTTCGCCAACGACCTAACACCGGGACAAGGGCCAGGCTTGATGTTTGTCACGCTGCCCATCGCCTTTTCCAATATGGCTGGCGGGCAATTTTTCGGCACTATCTTTTTTGCCCTAGTCAGTATAGCCGCCCTCAGCTCGTCAATTTCACTGATAGAACCCGGCGTTGCCTGGCTAGAAAAATACGGCATCAAACGCCCATTATCGACCTTTGGCTTTACAGGGATAGCGTGGCTCGGTGGCATAGCCTGCATTTATTATGGCGAAGTATTCGATGCGCTTGACTACTTAACCGCCAATATCATGCTGCCGCTGGGCGGCCTAATGATTGCGTTATTTGTTGGTAGAGTAATGCCGCGCAAGATGGTCGCGCACGAAGTGGGCATGGATAACAGCATTCTCTTCAAAAGCTGGTGGTTTGTGCTGCGCTACCTCGCCCCAATCGGTATTATTCTTGTATTTCTAAACAGCCTTAAACTTATCTGAACAGGATTACTCTGTGCGCAATATCACCTTAAATGTGTTTGTTATTTCCGGCCTACTCGGCTTTGGCGGGCTTTATTACTACAGCGGGGAAGTCGAAAACCACTACAAGGCGAATGCTGACCGCTACTTAAAAGCGTCACTAGAAAAAATTTCGAGCTGGGAAGTGAGCGACCTAAAATCAGAGTTGGGAAAAGAAACCCTAGCCGAAGTCAGCGATCAGCAACTACAGGAGTTAACGGCAAGCTATAGGCACCTAGGCGCATTCACCGACATGGACGAGCCAATATTCTCTCGCTTAAGTGGCGCGCTATCTATACTCAATCACCCGCCCAAGCTCAGCTATAGCAGCAATGTGCGCTTTGAACACGGCAGCGCCATTATGACGGCAACGCTAACACTCGAAAATCAGCACTTTAAATACTACAACCTAAACTTAGGCGCGCCAGCAAACAAGTAGACGCCTACTGAACCAGTAGGCACTTTTGCAACTGAGCCCGCTCGCTGTCAGCTATTGGTATCGGGCGGTGTTTGGCGTCAATGCACACCAAGGTAATCTCCCCCTCAGCAACTAATTCGCCACCATCTTCCGAGTACAAAGACTGTAATAAACGGAAGCTGCTATTGCCGATATGCACCGACCACGCTCTGACGCGAAGTGGTTTGTCATGATGCCACTCTTTGCGAAAGTTGAGCCCAGCCGCAGCGACAATCATCCCAGACAACTCACCACTGCCACTCATACCAAAGCCGGTATTTGTCATCCATTGCACGCGGGCTTCTTCGAGATAACGAAAATACTGCACGTGGTTTATATGCCCCATGCTGTCTTGGTCAGCCCAGCGCGGTGAAATTAGCACGTCAAACAAAGGCGGAGTTGACTCCTTATTCATGATGGACGATATACCTTCACATTAGTAAAACCCTGCTCTACTAAGTGCGACGCGTGTAACCGACTCATCACGCCTTTGTCACAGTACAGCAGATAAATTCGAGATTGATCTAATTCGACAAAACGGCGATGCAATTCATAAAACGGCACTGCCTGGACCTCGGCATTGACCAGCTTCAAGGGCTTGCGATCAACCTCATCGGGATGTCGCACATCCAGTATTAACGATCCCGACACGGGAATAGATAAGACCTCGACATCGACTACGGTTCTATCTTCGTCAGCCAATTGATCGATATTGATAAACTCCGCCGCCGCAATCGCGCGCTCCAACACGGAAAAATCAAATTTTTCCTCCTGCGCGGCAATCTTCTCCGGTTTGGCCCGGGTGGTGGGCCTAACCGAAATAACACCACAGTATTCAGGCATATTCGCGGCAAACTCTTCGGTACCGATTTGCGCGGCCACCTTAATAATGTCGAGTTTATCCATCGCAATCAACGGCCTAAGTACGAGGGTATCGGTAACTTGATCAATCACAGATAAGTTCTGCAAGGTCTGGCTAGAAACCTGCGAAACGGCTTCACCTGTTACCAAGGCAGGCACTTCTAGCTGCGCTGCAACGTTGGAGGCCGCACGCAGCATCATGCGCTTGAGAATAACGCCCATTTGCGAGTTTTCGACATTTTTAAGGATTTCGCCAACCACCTCCTCGAAAGGGACGCTGACAAACTTCACCCGATGAGACGCACCATATTTAAGCCACAAATACAGGGCAACCTCTTTCACGCCCACCTCGTGCTCACGACCACCTAAATTGAAAAAACAGAAGTGCGTTCGCATTCCCCGCTTCATCATCATGTAGCTTGAGACCGTGGAGTCAAAGCCGCCAGAGATAAGTGACATCACCGCGTCAACCGTACCCAAGGGATAGCCGCCTAAACCCTCTAAGCGCCGATTAACGATATAGACAGTCTCATTGCGCACTTCGATACGCACGGTTACATCGGGATTATGCAAATCGACGCCGGCGGACTCGACGTGCTGATTCAAGCCACCACCGACATAGCGCTCAATTTCACTGGAGTTAAAATCGTGCTGCCCCACGCGCTTGCAACGAACTACAAAACGCTTACCCCGCAAGCTATCGCCAATGGCATCGCGGGTTTTCTCAAAAATATCGTGCACATCAATTAGCGGGTACTCAGCGACCTCGATAACATGAGCAATTCCGGGGGTATTGCACAATACCGTTGCAAAACCCTCCAGCACATCCAAGTCAGTGGCATGTGTTTCGATAGTGATACGATCCCAATCGCGAACAATGATCAAGCCAGGATCGAGTGGCAAAAGTAATTTCCGAAGATTATCTCGCAACTGCTGAGTAAATTTCTTACGCACAGGCTTACTTTTGATAATGATCTCGGGAAACAGCTTGACGATAAATTTCATTACAGGGTCGCATAAATAAATGGGCGGCTATTATAGCCTTCCCTAGGTCGCCATGCAGCCCAACCAACTACGCGCACCGAAATGGCACATAAATTCCCATGAGGCACCAAAATAAAGCACATTTTTAGTGGCTACGCACAATCTTTAATCACCACCAACAACCGACGATCTCTGCGCCCAAACAGCAAGCACAATTAAACGGCATATATATTGCTTTTACGGTTCACAGATTGCTCCGCTATGCGGCACAATACGTTGCGAATATAATCATCATTAACTCGGCCTAGCCGAACCTTTAACAGACTCTCTATTCTGGAGGACGTACATAATGTCAGAGAACACTCTGAAGTTAATCGCCGATAACGACGTGAAATGGGCAGACATGCGCTTCACCGACACAAAAGGCAAAGAGCAGCACGTCACCATTCCGGCTACCGATGTTGACGCCGGTTTCTTTGAAGACGGCAAAATGTTTGACGGTTCATCGATCGCTGGCTGGAAAGGCATTAACGAATCAGACATGATTCTTATGCCAGATGACTCAGCGTCTGTTTTAGATCCGTTTACTGAAGAATCAACTATTATCATCCGCTGCAACATCGTAGAACCCTCTACTATGTTGGGCTACAACCGCGACCCACGCTCTATCGCACAGCGCGCTGAAGACTTTATGCGGGCTAGTGGTATCGCCGACAACGCCCTATTTGGTCCAGAGCCAGAATTCTTTATTTTCGACGACGTTAAATGGAAAGTATCAATGGAAGGCGCTAGCTACGCGATTGCTTCTGACGAAGCGGCGTGGAAGTCTGGCGACAACTTTGAAGAAGGCAATACCGGTCACCGCCCAGGCGTTAAAGGTGGTTATTTCCCCGTTCCACCAGTCGACAGCCTACACGACCTGCGTGGCGCAATGTGTAACGCCATGACGGACATGGGTCTTACTATTGAAGTACATCACCACGAAGTAGGTACCGCTGGTCAGTGTGAAATCGGCGTTGGCCCCAACACCTGCGTTAAGAAAGCAGACGAAGTTCAAATTCTTAAGTACTGCGTACACAATGTGGCTCACGCCTACGGCAAAACCGCAACCTTCATGCCCAAGCCAATCGTTGGCGACAACGGCAGCGGCATGCACGTTCACATGTCTTTAAGCAAAGATGGCGTTAACTTGTTTGCTGGCGACGTCTACGGCGGCCTGTCTGAAACTGCGCTGTTCTACATCGGCGGTATCATCAAGCACGCTCGTGCTATCAACGCGTTCACCAACGCCTCTACCAACTCGTATAAGCGCTTGGTTCCAGGCTTTGAAGCACCTGTTATGCTGGCTTACTCAGCGCGCAACCGCTCTGCATCAATCCGCATTCCATTTGTTCCAAATCCGAAAGCACGTCGCGTAGAAGTTCGCTTCCCAGATCCATCTGCCAACCCTTACCTCGCGTTTGCGGTCATGCTGATGGCTGGCCTGGACGGCATCAAAAACAAGATTCACCCTGGCGATGCTGCTGATAAAGATCTTTACGATCTTCCAGCAGAAGAAGCAGCGGCAATCCCAACCGTTGCCTCTAGCCTGGATCAAGCACTGCAAGCACTAGACGCAGACCGCTCTTTCCTCACCGCTGGCGGTGTTTTCGACGACGATACTATCGACGCCTACATTGCACTTAAAGCCCAAGAAGTTGAGCGCCTAGCCATGACAACTCACCCTGTTGAGTTCGACATGTACTACAGCGTGTAATACGTGATAGCGCTTTAAAAGAACCCGCCTCTGGCGGGTTTTTTTATGCTTGTAGCCTAGTACTCCTTCAACATGATATTGACGGGTACAGTCAGTCCTACGGCGGTTCAGTGCGAGGCGTTTTCTCGAAAGCATAGTGGGCCTATGGTGAGAGGAAATAACGAAGCAATGGACCGCCGTAGGGCTGACCCGCAGGGCGCCAAGCAGGCCGCCCCCTGCGGCGTTGCACTGGCTTGACGTAGGCCCACTACGCCTGCGCCAGTGCGTCTTGCAGGGAACGGCCTGCTTGGCGCTGTACCCGTCAATATCATGCTGAAGGAGTACTAGCCATTCTCGCGACATTATTAGACTCAGCGTAACCATAAGGAGCCATCATGCGCGTACCAGTCATCTTAAGCTGCCTATTTGCGCTGCTCGGCCAGCCTTTAAATGCGGAAATTTATCGCTACACTGACGAAAATGGACGAACGGTGTTTTCCGATAAAGCGCCCAAAAATAGCGAAACCGTGACACTCCCCACCTTAAATACGACGCCCGCGGTAGACGTCGCAGAGCCACAACGCTCCAAGGTGAACGACGTAAATATGGACCGCAACACCATTCAAATAAGCTCCCCCAGTGACGGAACCATCATCCCCAACGGCCTAGTGGCAACCACCGTTAGCGTCAGGACTGGCACACCCTTGCAAGACGGCCAGCAAATCCGCATAAAGCTAGACGGCAGCACCATCACCACCTCCAGCGCCACCAGCCATGAGATACCTCGACTTACCCGCGGCCAGCATCAAATACGCGCCATCTTAATTAGCAAAGATGGAAAAAATCTCGCTGAAGACAGCAGTAGCGTAATGGTATACCTGCCCACAAATTAAGCCCACGCCACATGAAGTTTCTCGTGCCAGGACGCACCTTATAGGTGCATACTGCAAATTAGTGACCAATTTCGCCTCATAAAACCGCTGCTCAAGCACATAGAATAAGGCCCCAAAATAGGGCTCTTCGTCCTATCGAGCAGACAAAATTATGAATTCATCGATAAAGTCCTCGCAATTTCGCTTGGCCTAGAAATTGCTTTAAGGCAAGACATAACGAACATATTGGCGATGCTATGCCTCCGAGCAATATCTACCATCAAATTCTCGACAACTTGAAAACAGCAATACTGTTGGTCGAGCCGAACCTGACCGTCAGCTATATTAATCCGGCGGCAGAGGCACTGCTGGCGGTATCCGATCAACGTATTCACGGTGAAGCGATCACTAAACTTTTTCACGAGCAAGAAGACACCCTCGTAAAACTGCTCGACGCAATCAACAACTGCGAGGCGTATACCAAACGCGAAACGGTATTAACCCTGCGCTCAGGAACAGAAATCACCGTGGATTACGCAGTGACGCCAGTAACTGAAAATCGGCGTACATCTCTCATTATTGAATTGCAGCCATTAGATCGCCTGATTCGCATCAGCCGTGAAGAGGGCCTGCTCTCATCGCAACAGAATAGCCAGGCGCTAATTCGCGGCATCGCCCATGAAGTTAAAAACCCACTGGGCGGCCTTCGCGGCGCTGCCCAGCTACTCGCTCGCGAACTCACCGATCCCAAACTCCACGACTACACCAATATCATTATTGAAGAAGCCGACCGCTTGCGGAATCTAGTCGACACCATGCTCGGTCCACACCGCGCACCGGAGAAGAAAAAGACCAACATCCACGAAGTATTAGAACGGGTAAGACAGCTTGTCGAAGCTGAATCAAACGGGGACATTCGTATTATTCGCGACTACGACCCCAGCATCCCTGACATTCTTGGTGACCGCGAACAGCTGATTCAAGCTTTTTTGAATGTCATCCGCAACGCCCAACAAGCACTGCGACAAGACACGCTCAGCGATAGAGACCCAACAATTATTATTAGAACCAGAACACTGCGCCAACTCACTATTGGCAGCCACCGTCACCGGCTAGTTTGCAGTGTCGACATTGCAGACAACGGCCCCGGCATACCCGCCAAGCTGCGCGCCTCCATCTTTTTACCGATGGTAAGCGGACGCGCCGAAGGCACTGGGCTCGGGCTGTCGATTGCGCAATCAATACTTAATCAACACAACGGACTTATAGAATGCAGTAGCGAACCCGGCAACACCGTGTTCTCGCTACACATTCCCCTGGAGCAAGCCTCATGAGCCAAGCTAATTCTGTCTGGATAGCCGACGACGATCGATCGATACGCTGGGTGCTAGAAAAAGCACTCACTCAGGCAGGTATCATTACCCGCTGCTTTGAAAACGGCGACGAACTGCTTGGCCACCTCGAGGGGGACGTTCCCGACGCTATCATTAGCGATATTCGTATGCCCGGTATTGATGGCTTAAAGTTACTATCAAGAATTACCGCCGCGCATCCCGGTCTGCCCGTCATTATAACAACGGCCCATTCAGACCTGGACAGCGCAGTGGCGTCCTACCAAGGTGGCGCCTTCGAATACTTACCTAAACCCTTTGATATCGACGAAGCTGTCGCCACCACCCAGCGCGCTTTGCAGCACGCCAATAAAAACCGCAATTTACTCCCCGAACAAGCGCCGCTAGAAGCCACCGAAATCATCGGCGAAGCACCGGCTATGCAGGAAGTTTTCCGCGCCATCGGGCGGCTATCTCAATCAAATATCACCGTCCTCATCAACGGCGAATCGGGTACCGGTAAAGAGCTAGTAGCACAGGCGCTTCACCGCCACAGCCCCCGCGCAACCAAACCGTTTATTGCTTTAAATATGGCGGCCATTCCCAAAGACTTAATGGAATCGGAATTATTTGGCCACGAGAAAGGCGCTTTTACCGGCGCCAGCGCCCAGCGCCGCGGTCGCTTTGAACAAGCCAATGGCGGCACTTTATTTCTAGATGAAATCGGCGATATGCCCGCCGATACCCAAACCCGATTATTGCGCGTGTTGGCAGACGGCGAATTCTACCGTGTCGGTGGCCACACCCCCGTGAAAGTGGATGTGCGAATTATTGCCGCCACCCACCAACACCTAGAGAAGCTGGTAAAAAACAACACCTTCCGGGAAGACCTTTTTCACCGCCTGAACGTCATCCGTATTCATTTACCACGCCTGTCAGAGCGCCGCGAAGATATTCCCAAACTTATGCAGCACTTCTTCACCCGCGCTGGCAACGAGCTAAGCGTAGAGCCCAAACGCCTGCGCCCCGAGACCGAGGAATACCTCTGTCAAATGGAGTGGCAAGGTAACGTCCGTCAGCTCGAAAACACCTGCCGCTGGCTAACCGTTATGGCAGCCGGCCGTGAAATCCACATTGATGACCTTCCGCCAGAATTGCTGGAAAGACCCCAGGGCGAAGCGGCGCCAGCATCTAACTGGCAAGATAACCTCAAGCGCTGGGCAGATCAGGAATTAATGCTGGGACGCGACAAACTACTAGATCGCGCAATACCCCAATTTGAACGAATCATGATCGAGTCCGCCCTGAAGCACACCCACGGACGCCGCCGCGATGCGGCTAATTTACTCGGCTGGGGTCGCAATACCCTGACCAGGAAAATTAAAGAACTGGGTATGGGTGGCGATGACGACGATGATTGATTTTAAATAGACAGACGCTTGATGTCGGACGTCTGATGCAAAAAAGCCCAGCACTCGCGCTGAGCTTTTTTACATCCGGCGTCAGACGCCCGTCGCCTAGCTGGAACCCAGAAACCCCACCTGCCGCCACGCTTCATAACTTACCAGCGCCACGGTATTCGACAAATTCAAGCTGCGGGACGTACCGATCATCGGGACTTTCAAGCAGTGCTCAACCCCCAAATCATCGCGAATATTCTGCGGCAGGCCAGCGGTTTCGGAGCCAAATAACAGCACATCACCGGCTTTAAATTCGGCGTCTGCGTAGCTGCGGCTACCCTTGGTAGTTAGGGCAAAGATACGCCGACCGGCCATTTCTTGCAGAAAACTTTCATAATTCGCATGCCGGCTGACCCGAGCTAAATCAGCGTAATCCAATCCTGCCCGGCGAAGTTTCTTTTCTTCGAGATCAAAACCCAGCGGTTCAATTAAATGCAGGTGACAGCCATTATTCGCGACGAGACGAATAATATTACCGGTATTGGGCGCAATACGCGGTTCATGCAGGGCAATATGAAACATGGGGGTATTGGGCAACGCTAGACTTGATCAGCCCAGCGTCGCCAGCTCACCTAGTGAGTAGTTGGTTCAGCGGCCGCTTTTTGCTCAGCCTGCTGCTGCGCTTGACGATAAAGCGCCTCAAAATTAACCGGCTGAAGAGCAAGTGCAGGGAAACCACCTTTCACCACTAATGCGTCAACTGCTTCACGCAAATACGGGAACAACATATTGGGGCACGCTATGCCAAGAAGCTGACGCAATTGCTCGCCCTCTATGCCTTCGGCCAGAAACAAACCACCCTGGTGAATTTCTACCAGGAATGCCGTCTCGTCATCTTCCAGCTTAGCGGTAATGGTAACGGTAAGAATAACTTCGAAATTATTCTCAGCAACGGGATTACTGCGGGTATTCAAATCGACCTGAATTTTCGGTTTCCACGCCTTGGTGAAAATCACCGGTGCACTTGGCGATTCAAACGACGCGTCTTTAACGTATATACGCTGTAACGCAAACTTAGGTTGAGCGGGAGCTTGTGCTTCTTCTGCCATTATTTTCTACTTCCTAATTCTGGGTATAAACAAACAATATGGGCGCCATTGATAATTACAAGGCGAGCATTCCATCCAATTGCGCGCGACGCTCAAGGGCCATTAACTCATCACATCCACCGACATGGGTATCACCCACCCATATTTGCGGAACAGTTCGCTGACCCGTGCGAGTCAATAAATCACTGCGAAGGTCATTGCGGCCATCAACCGGAATTTCTTCAAACTTAACGCCTTTGCTAGTCAGCAACTGCTTGGCGCGTACACAATAAGGGCAGAATCGCGTTGTGTAGATTGTTACTTTCGCCAAAATCACTCTCCCCTATTTAAATCGTTAATACTATCTGTTCAACTATTTTACCAGTGGCATCTGCATTGCTTGCCACTCACCGATACCACCTTTTAGGCGGTGCACCTGCGTATAGCCTTTAGCACCGAGTTTTTTACCCGCGGCGCCGGAGTGCTGACCTAGCTTGCATACCAGCACGACGGGCTTTTCTTTGTCGGCAAGACCATCGATCTCTTTGTCTAACTTAGCAAACGGCAGGTTCACCGAGTCTAAGATATGTCCTTTACTAAATTCAGCTTTGTCGCGCAGATCAATCACCACCGCGCCCTGCTGGTTCAACAAGCTTACCATCTGCTGAGGCGTAATAGATTTGCCAGCACGCTTTGACTCGTGAAAACTTAACAGCAATAAGCACGAGATTAAGGCCGATATAAGTATCCACTGCTCAGCTACGAAAGGGATTAATTTTTCCATGAAAGCTCTCTTGATACGTCGCGGTGAACACAATTCGCGAAAAAAGCGAGAGTATACACTGCCACTGTGCAATTCTCACCCTTCCCTGCATAGCCGCCTTGTGCCTAAAAAGTTACAATGTTCCGCTAATTCCAGCCCATTTGAAGTGATTTATTATGGCCGACACGCAAACCAAAAAAACCGTGGTATTAATCATACTTGACGGCTTTGGCTACCGCGAAGACCCCAAAGACAATGCGATTTTCCACGCCAGGACGCCCAACTGGGACAGCTTGTGGGAGAAATCACCGCATACACTTATTTCTGGTTCAGGCTTAGACGTGGGACTACCCGACGGCCAAATGGGCAATTCTGAAGTCGGCCACATGAGCCTTGGCGCAGGTCGTATTGTTTATCAGAGCATTACTCGCATCGACAAAGATATCGCCGACGGTGATTTTTTTAACAATCCCACCTACGCCGGCGCCATAGACAAAGCGGCAACG
The DNA here is from genome assembly GCF_963975605.1 of uncultured Zhongshania sp. Lineage (NCBI taxonomy): Bacteria > Pseudomonadati > Pseudomonadota > Gammaproteobacteria > Cellvibrionales > Spongiibacteraceae > Zhongshania > uncultured Zhongshania sp. The sequence goes on from NZ_CAXBHN010000030.1 coordinate 21,944, forward strand.
GCGGGCAAAGCCGTTCATATACTAGGGCTGTTATCTAGCGGCGGCGTGCACAGCCATGAAAACCACATATTAGCGATGATGGAAATGGCCGCCAAACGCGGCGCCGAACGAATTTATGTCCATGCCTTTTTAGATGGCCGCGACACACCACCACGCAGTGCCGAGAACTCACTAATTAAAATAGACCAGAAATTTGCCGAGCTCGGCCGCGGTCGCACGGCTTCTGTTATTGGTCGCTACTACGCCATGGACAGAGATAACCGCTGGGACCGAGTAGAAAAAGCCTATAACTTGCTCACCCAAGCGAGCGCTGACTATCGCTATGACTCTGCCGGCGAAGCACTCGCCGCCGCCTATGCCCGCGATGAAAACGACGAGTTCGTCAATGCCTCGGTTATTCAATCTGCCCAGCAAGACGACGGCAGCATTAAAGATGGCGACACCGTTATTTTCATGAACTTCCGCGCCGATCGCGCCAGAGAAATCACCCGCGCCTTTGTCGACAAAGACTTCGACGGCTTCCAGCGCAAAACAGTCCCCGCCCTCGCCGAGTTTGTCATGACCACCGAGTACGCCGACAGCATTAAAGCCGCCGTCGCCTACCCGCCAGAAAAAATGCACAACAGCTTAGGTGAAGTGCTGGAAAAAACCGGCAAGACCCAATTGCGCATTGCCGAAACCGAGAAGTACGCCCACGTCACTTTCTTCTTTAGCGGCGGTCGCGAAGCACTTTATAAGGGAGAAGACCGGGAGCTCATCGCCTCACCAAACGTAGCCACCTACGACTTACAGCCTGAAATGAGCGCACCAGAAGTCACCGACAAACTGGTCGCCGCCATTCGCAGCGGCAACTACGACGCCATTATTTGCAACTATGCCAACGGCGATATGGTCGGCCATACCGGCGTATTTTCTGCCGCTGTAAAAGCCGTTGAAGCATTGGACACTTGTATAAAGCGCGTTACCGATGCCGTTATCGAAATGGATGGTCACTGCCTGATCACCGCCGACCACGGCAACTGCGAACAAATGGTCGACTACGATGCCGGTCAAGCACACACGCAACACACCACCGAGCTTGTGCCATTGGTCTACGTTGGCAACAAGCACGGCGCGCTGCAAGAAAAGGGCGGCAAGCTAGCGGATATTGCACCTACCATGCTGGCACTGATGTCCGTCGATCAGCCCGCTGAAATGACCGGCACAAACCTACTGCGTGAAGCCTGATCAAGGTGCTGCTGCGCGCCGTCAGTTTTCGCACACTATGCGCGGCTTTATTGCTGTTTTGCGCTATGGCCGCGGCCGCAGATAACGACAACACGCAGCGCCAACTCAATAATCTTAACGACAAGATTGGCTCCCTAAAAAAATCGATTAATAAGCAGCAGCAAGATCGCAGCAGCACCGCAAAAGCGCTGCGCACCATAGAAAAAGATATCGGTGAACTAGCGGCAAAACTGCGGCAAACCAGCAGCAAGCGCGAACAACAACAGCGCAAACTGGCCGAGCTAGAATCTCGCCAACAGCTGCTTCGCAAACAGCAAGTGAATCAAAAGGCGCTAATTGCAGAACATGTTCGCAATGCTTATACCTTAGGCAAAGAAAGCCAGTTGAAAATGCTGCTAAACCAAGAGCAGCCAGAAAAGCTTAGCCGCACACTTACCTATTTCGACTATTTCAACCGTGCCCGCAGTGAAGAACTGACTAAATACCGCGACACCCTCTCGGAATTAGACTCGCTAAAGCCAAGCATAGAGGCGGAAGCTCAGGCGCTTGCAGAAACCAGTGCAGAACTTAAACGCCAACAGCAAAGCTTGTTGCAGCAAAAGCAGCAACGCGCGAACGCGCTGGCGGGGATAGATCGTGAAATTCTAAATAAAACCAGCTCCCTGAATACCCTCGACAAGGAACGGAAAGGTTTAGAAAACGTCTTACAGGCCGTTGAGCGGGAAATCACTAATATCGTGATACCCGAAAACTATAAACCCTTTAATGCCATGCGCGGCAAAATGCCTTGGCCGGTAAGAGGTAAGCTTCTCAATCGCTACGGCGCATCCCGGCAAGGCAGCGCGGTGACGTGGCAAGGCATTCAAATTGCCGGCAACGAGGGAGACTCGGTACTATCCATACACAATGGCCGCGTGGTATTTGCCGACTGGCTGCGCGGAGCGGGCTTGCTGATTATTGTCGACCACGGCGGTGGCTACCTCAGCCTATACGCCCACAACCAAAGTCTGCTGCGCACCGAAGGTGACTGGGTTAAGGGTGGCGAGGCCGTCGCAACGGTAGGAAATAGCGGCGGACAACGCCAAGCTGGGCTTTATTTTGAGATTCGCTACAAGGGCCAACCCACCGACCCGCGCCGGTGGTGCCAATAAGGGCGAAGTATTCGCAGAAAAAGCGAGATACAATAACTTTCGATTGACGTCGTTCCAGGAATTTAGGTCATGCCACACTTTTTTCGCCAAACCTTAACCGCTCTTATGCTTGTGCTATTAGCCGCTCCTATCGGCGCACTCGCAGACGAGGCGGCAAGCGCCGACACCGCCGCGGAGCCACAGGGGCAATTACCGCTGCAGTCCTTGAGAAACTTTGCAGACGTATTCAACCAAATTCGCCTGAGCTACGTGGAAGAAGTAGACGACAAAACCCTACTTGAAAATGCGATCCGCGGCATGCTCAGCGGGCTAGACCCACACTCTGACTACCTCGACGCCAGCTCCTTTGAAGACCTTCAAAATCACACCACCGGCGAGTTCGGCGGGCTTGGCATCGAAGTCGGTATGGAAAATGGCTTTATCAAGGTTATCACCCCCATAGACGACACCCCCGCGGCTCGCGCTGGCATTCAAACCGGCGACCTCATTATTCAAATCGACAACAAGCCAATTAAGGGCCTGAGCTTACAAGAAGCAGTCACCCTGATGCGCGGGCCAGCTGGCAGCAAGATTGTTGTAACTATTTTACGCAGCGGCATCAGCGCGCCGTTTGAAGTGCAACTCAAGCGCGACGTCATTACGGTGGCCAGTGTGCGCGGTGAAATACTTGAAGCGGGCTACGGCTACATCCGTATTTCCCAATTCCAGAACCGCACCGGCCAAGACCTTAAAAAAGAACTCAGCAAACTGAAATCAGGCCGCGAGCCGCTGAATGGCTTAGTCCTAGATTTACGCAACAATCCCGGCGGCTTGTTACAAGCCTCAGTGCAAGTGGTGAACGAGTTTATTAACGAAGGCCTTATTGTTTACACCGAGGGGCGACTGCCCAATGCGTACAGCCGCTTTATGGCCAGCGCCACCAACCCCGCCGACAGCACACCGATGGTGGTATTGATTAACGGCGGATCGGCGTCCGCCTCTGAAATCGTCGCCGGTGCGCTGCAAGATCACCGCCGCGCGGTCATTATGGGTACCCGAAGCTTTGGCAAAGGTTCTGTGCAAACCGTGCTGCCCCTGTCAGAAGAGAGCGCGATAAAACTAACTACCGCCCGTTACTTTACTCCGAGCGGAAGATCAATTCAGGCACAGGGTATTGAGCCAGACATTATTGTGGAGCGCGCCAGAATCGAGGCATTAACCACTAGCGGTATCGAGATCACTGAAGCCGATTTGGCCGGCCACCTTGGCCGTGGTGACGGTAAAGAAAGCACCAGTGTCAGCCGCAAGGCCGAAAAGGGTAAGCGCGAAGATTTAGCCGCCGACGACAATCAACTTTATGAGGCGCTGAACTTGCTAAAAGGCATGTACATCATGACCAAGCCGAAAACCGCCCTTGTTGAAACAGCTATTCAGTAACATTATTTCAGACACAAAAAAGCGGGCATATTGCCCGCTTTTTTGTGTCTGCTGCTGAAATTACAAACGCACTTCTATCCCGCGCGCCGCCATATAGGCTTTAGCCTCTGGCACGGTGTACTCTCCAAAATGGAAAATACTCGCCGCCAGCACGGCATCGGCCAAGCCTTCGGTAATACCCGCGACCATGTGATCCAAATTACCAACGCCGCCAGAGGCAATGACTGGCACAGGCACCGCTTCCGAAATAGCGCGGGTCAGCGCCAAGTCGTAACCCGCTTTGGTACCGTCGCCATCCATACTGGTTAACAGCACTTCGCCGGCACCGTTGGCGACCATTTTAATTGCCCACTCCACCGCGTTAATTCCCGTTGGCTTGCGCCCGCCGTGGGTGAAAATCTCCCAGCGCGGCCGACCATCGGCTTCATCGGCAACACGTTTGGCATCTATCGCAATAACAATACACTGAGAGCCAAAACGATCCGCCGCCTCTTTAACAAAGTCTGGCCGGTGAATCGCCGCCGAGTTAATGCCAACTTTATCAGCACCGGCATTTAGCATGGCGCGAATGTCTTTAATCTCGCGAATACCGCCGCCCACCGTGAGTGGAATAAACACCTCTGTGGCAATTTGCTCTACGATGTGGGCGGTTGTCTCGCGGCCTTCATGCGTCGCGGTAATATCTAGAAAAGTGATTTCGTCGGCGCCCTGTTCGTTGTAGCGCTTGGCAACTTCAACAGGATCACCGGCATCGCGAATCCCTACAAAATTAACGCCTTTTACAACGCGCCCCTTGTCTACATCGAGGCAGGGAATAATACGTTTAGCCAAAGCCATATTGCTTTCTCATCCTGTCCGCTATTAGCGATTGTCGTCGCAGTAACGCTGCGCTTCGGCTAAATCGAGTTCGCCTTCGTAAATCGCGCGACCGGTAATTGCACCCAATATACCCGCCTCAGCAACCGCGTTTAGCGCCCGAATATCATCCATATTGGTCACGCCGCCAGAGGCGATCACCGGTAAACCAGATGCTTTCGCCATCGCTACAGTGGCCTCAACATTTACGCCCTGCATCATGCCGTCGCGACTAATGTCGGTGTAGACGATGGAGCTAACGCCATCTTGCTCAAAACGCTTGGCCAATTCCGTCGCCAATAATGTCGACACTTCTGCCCAGCCGTCGGTGGCAACCAAACCGTCTTTAGCGTCTAAGCCAACAATGACGGAACCCGGAAATGCCTTACACGCCTCGGCAACAAATTTCGGCTCTTTTACCGCTTTAGTACCTATGATCACGTAGTTAACACCCGCCTCTAAATACTGCTCAATGGTATCTAAAGAGCGAATGCCGCCGCCTATTTGTATCGGCAGATCTGGGTAAGCTTTAGCGATGGCCGTTACCGCTTCACCATTCACCGGCTTGCCTTCAAAAGCGCCATTAAGATCAACCAAATGCAGACGACGACCGCCCGCGGCAACCCAGCGCGCCGCCATTTCGACGGGGTCATTACCGTATACCGTAGAGTCGCCCATTTCACCTTGACGCAGGCGCACGCATTGGCCGTCTTTTAAATCTATTGCGGGGATAATCAACATAATAAAAACCTAAAAATAAATTCTGACGACGAGATCAATCAGTTACCGGAAAGAAGCTCGCCACGGGGCGATCCCAATTCAAGAAATTACGCAGCAGGCGCAGGCCAGCTTCACCGCTTTTTTCTGGGTGAAACTGGACGGCAAACACGTTTTCACAGGCAAGCGCTGCGTGAACCTGCACGCCATAATCGGCGGTGCCAGCCACAAAGTCGGGCGCATCTACGTAGTAGCTATGCACAAAGTAAAAGCGGCTATCGTTGGCAATGCCGGCCCACAGCGGATGCTCAATAGTTTGAGCAACGTTATTCCAGCCCATATGCGGCACCTTAAGGCGTGTACCCGCGCTGTCATGCAAATCGCTACCAAAAAACTTGACCGCACCGGGCAGAATATCCAAACACTCAACGCCGCCATTTTCCTCACTGCTTTCCAGCAGCGCCTGCATGCCAAGACAGATTCCGAGCATTGGCTTTTGCGCCGCCACCTCTTGAATCACTTCATCAAGGCCACGGGCTTTTAGTTCGGCCATGCAGTCGCGAATAGCACCAACACCGGGGAAGATAACGCGATCAGCGCCAAGAATGGTCTCTGGGCAGTCGGTGACAATCACCTTAACGCCGTCACCCACTTTTTCGAGAGCGCTGGCTACCGAATGTAAATTACCCATGCCGTAATCAACGACGGCAACGGAAGAAGAACTCATACCGATAAATCCTAGAGACTGCCCTTGGTAGAAGGCGTAATACCCGCCATACGCTCGTCGGCCTGCAAAGCCATGCGCAGTGCGCGACCAAATGCTTTAAACACCGTCTCCGCTTGGTGGTGGGTGTTTTTGCCGCGCAGATTGTCGATATGCAGCGTCACTTTGGCGTGATTTACAAAGCCGTGGAAAAACTCAGAGAACAAGTCCACATCGAAACCGCCAACACTGCCGCGAGTATAAGGCACGTGGTATTCCAAACCGGCACGGCCAGAAAAATCGATCACCACCCGCGACAAGGCCTCGTCCAGCGGCACGTAAGCGTGGCCGTAGCGAGTAATGCCTTTCTTATCGCCCACAGCCTCGGCAAAAGCCTGACCCATGGTAATACCGATGTCTTCTACGGTGTGATGCGCATCAATGTGAAGATCACCTTTGGCGTTGACCACCAAATCAATCAGGCCGTGACGTGCGATCTGATCCATCATATGATCTAGGAAAGGAACCCCAGTTTCAAAATGAGACGTGCCCGTGCCGTCTAGATTTACTGACACGGTAATTTGGGTTTCCAGGGTGTTACGGCTGATCGTAGCTTTGCGCTCGTTCATCGACGCCTCATCGGTTATTTGCTTACAATAGCGTATTATAAAAAATCCCGACCCGTATTACACCAAGCAGAAACGTACTAAATGCCTGTATACGCAGAAATAATCACACAACCCGATCCTCAGGATGCGGCTGACCTCGAAATACTGTACCCCAACGACAGTGTAAAACTGCTGGCGTCGGCTAATTCAGGCAAGCTAATTATCTACGGCGGCCGTTTTAATGGCCGAATCTTGTCCGCCTTCACCCTCACCCCCATCTATGGAGGCGACTACCAAATAGCACGACTGTCCGTGCGCGAAGTCACCCGCCGCAGAGGTGTTGCAAGGCAACTAATCATTCAGGCGATGAAGCAATTACCCAAGGATCTGCAGTCAATTTCTGCCGACTTGCGCCGCGCGCCAGAGCTGGTCAATCTATTTTCAGAACTAGGCTTTGTCTCCAATAACAGCCTCTGGTGCTGGCAGCGCAATACCTAATGAAAGCCAGCAATAAACCTATCTTCAGCCAGCAGCTGCTGGCATGGTTCGACATCGCCGGCCGCAAAGATCTGCCCTGGCAGCAAAACATCACGCCGTATCGGGTGTGGGTATCTGAAATCATGCTGCAGCAGACCCAGGTCACCACCGTCATCGACTACTACCAGCGCTTTATGGTGCGCTTTCCCACAGTGCAGAGTCTTGCCGACGCGCCAACTGACGATGTCCTCGCCCTCTGGACCGGCCTTGGCTATTACGCCCGCGCCAGAAACCTCCATAAAGCAGCCAAACTCGTCTGCGAAGAATTTAACGGCGAATTTCCACACGACCACGAACTACTTCAGCAACTCCCCGGCGTAGGCCGCTCCACCGCAGCCGCCATCTACTCTATTGCCTGCAATGGCCGCGCGCCGATACTCGATGGCAACGTTAAACGGGTACTCACACGCTATGCAGCCATCGACGGCTGGCCAGCCTTAAAACACGTCGAAAGCCAATTATGGGATCTAGCCGAAGAGCTCACCCCGGAGAACCGGGTAGCCGACTACACTCAGGCCATCATGGATCTCGGCGCCACACTCTGTACCCGCAGCAAGCCCCAGTGCCCAAGCTGCCCCGTGCAAAGTAACTGCCAGAGCTTCGCCAACAACACTCAAACTAACTACCCCAGCAAAAAGCCGAAGAAACAAATACCGACTCGGCAGGTTCACATGCTGATTATTGAAAATAATCGCGGCGAAATATTACTAGAACAGCGCCCAGACAGCGGCATATGGGGTGGCCTGTGGAGCTTTCCTGAAGCGGCAAACGTCGACGAACTCGACCACTACCTCGACAAAAACCTCTGCTCAGCCAGCACCACGCAAAACTGGCCCGTTATGCGCCACACTTTTAGCCACTTCCACCTGGACATCACCCCCGTCCATGTCCGCCTCCAAAACGAAATCACCGCAGTCATGGAAGCCAAGCCACAGCTTTGGTATAAGAGACACCCTGAACAACAAGTCGGCCTCGCCGCGCCGGTAAAAAAACTGCTAGACGCTGTCTTCAGCTCAGATTTATTAAGAGAAGCCCCACTATGACCCGCACCGTATTCTGCAAGAAATTCCAGCAAGAACTCGATGGCCTGGACAAGCCGCCCTACCCAGGCCCAAAAGGCCAAGACATCTTTGAAAACGTCTCCAAAAAAGCCTGGGAAGAATGGCACGCCCACCAAACCATGCTCATAAACGAAAAGCACCTGAGCATGATGGACCCCGCTTCACGGAAATTCCTACAGGCTGAGATGGAAAAGTTTCTATCCGGCGAAGACTACGAAAAAGCCGAAGGCTACGTACCACCCAGCGAATAAGTCTCTGTTTCAAGGGCTTGACTCGCTGTTTCGGAACAGGTTTAATACGCGCCTTCTGAGAGGCAGCCAAAGCCCTCAAACTAGGCCCAGATAGCTCAGTCGGTAGAGCAGAGGATTGAAAATCCTCGTGTCGGCGGT
>NZ_CAXBHN010000031.1:0-30142 GCF_963975605.1 uncultured Zhongshania sp.
ATAACCTCTTTGTGAGGGTGAGTAACTTACCCCTTTCCTAAATGCACCACGGGTAGGCTTGAATATCTTCCATATTCAAAGCGCCGGTATTTTCTAGATCCTGATTGGTAAAGGTGTCGACGGTGACCGGCACAGTCATCGCACTCTGCTCGCGCTTCTGGGCCGTAACCACCACCTCCTCTAAAGCGAGATTTTTGGCTGCATATGCCGATGACGTCCCCAGTACTGCAAGGCCAACAGCGCAGGCCAAACGACTTCTACTCATGGATTTCATAATATGCCCTCGCAATAAAACATCTAGCTCAACATTATTTAGTAACGCTCAACATATACTCTGCAACATCACGCCGTAACTCAGGCGACAAATGACCCTGTGGCGGCATAGTGGGGTAGTCTGTCCGCACTTTATGGGGCGCCGCAATATAGTCGGCAATACCCTGTGGATCATTTAGATATAAAGCCTGCACAGTTAAGGTTGGCGGACCAATCATGCGAAGGTTATAGGCGTGGCAGCCGGCGCAAATACCTTGATAAAGGAGCTTTGTGCGGCCCTCGGTAGTCACCACTTCACTTGGCGCCCCACCGGGAATCAGCATACTCACGATGTCTTTGGTGTCTTTGCGCTCGCATTCACTCCACTTCTTTACACCAAAGCTGGTATAGCGTTCACGATTGATAATGCAATTATCAGGCTCTTGGGCTGAACCTAAATTAGCCAGGATATCCGGACCACTGCGACTGAATTGGGTCAGCATTAATGCTTTAACGTCCGCCACAGGATCAGCGCCGTTATCAAACATCAGGTTATCGAGAAACACCATGCGATCTGGATTGGGCTCTGAATCGGGGTCACTGGAAATATCGGTAATAAATGCCAAATCGGTAACGACAATACCCGCGGTTTTATTGCCGGAAATAATATTTCCCTCAACAATAACGTCATCGGCCGCCATGACGACAATACCGATTCCCGCCGGCACTTTAGACACAATCGAACCCGGTGCGCCAAAATTAGCGGTATTATTGTTAACAACAAAATTGTTGCGCAAAACAACATCGTAGGTGGTTTTAATCGGCAGCCCGGGGGTAATAAATACTAATAGGCCGGCGGTATTGTCGTGAGCGTAGTTATTCTCGACTAGGGCGTGGCGGGTATTTTCAATTTCTATACCGGCCACATTATCAAAGACTTCGTTGTGGCGAACATCGACGTTGTCGCACATACCCACGTAAATGGCAGCGTCTTCAATTCCACTCAGGACGTTGTATTCAATTAAGCCATTTTTGCCAAACTGAGGGAAAATACCGTACACCCCAGTGTCGATAACGCGGTTGTAGCGAATCACAAAATTATTACCGGCCTGCCCCATAATGGCATTGCCTTTGTAGTGGGTAATCGTTAACCACTCAACGGTAAAATCATTGCCGGAATACAAAATGGCGTCATTGCGAACCCCTTCGCCCTCCATCACCGGCCACTCGCCATCTATTACAACACCGCGAATAGTGATGCCGTCTTTGTCGACATAAACGCTTTCTTTATACGTACCAGGATGAACCAAAATAACGTCACCGGTGTTCGCCTTATTCACCGCACCCTGAATAGATTCGCCGTCTTTGACCAAAATATCAGCCGCCATCAAGGTGGGTGCCGCCAGTATTAGACTAAGCCACAACAGCCCCTGTGGAATTATTTTCTTCATTGTTGTGCTCCTCTATTTCCAGAGTCTGGATAATTAATGCGTCAGAATTTGGGTCGCCACCGGCGCCAAGCCCGAAGGTACTTTTTGCGGTAATACCGGCATGAAACTTTGATCGGTTAAGGTCTTTAAAAATGCCACCAACAAATCAAGTTCGTGGTCAGCAAGATTGGGCTCCCAAATATGCCAGTGCAAACTCAGGTGCTCGCCTTTCGGGACAGCATGTCCGCGCCCACCGGTATAAAACGCCACCGCGTCGCGAAGGGTGTTAAAACGACCCGAATGCATATACGGTGCGGTTAATTCAATATTGCGCAATGTCGGCACTCGAAACCCACCGCGCTGCGACTCATCACCCGTAATCGCCGCAACGCCAATATCCAACGCCACACCGTCAGGCTCCGGCGAGCCAATCACCGCGATCTGCTGATTGGTAAACAATGGCGGCGTATGGCATTCCGCACAACGCGCCACAAAAGATCGAAACACATTCATGCCGTCTATTTCTGGCTGTGTTAACACCTCATGAAAGCCGTTAGCATATAAATCATAGCGGCTACTCAAGGACACCAGCGAGGACTGGAATGCGGTCAACGCGGTGTAAACCTGCTCTAATCTCAATGACTCGCCATTAAAAGCTTGCTTGAATAATTCGCGATAATTGGCATTATCTTGCAAACTCTTTAGCAGCTGCGCCGGCGTATTCGCCATTTCTTCTTGGGCAAATAACGGCCCCTGCATTTGCTCTTCTAGCGAGCTCGCCCGCGCATCCCAAAACAATTCCCGCAAAAATCCCACATTCCAAAGCGTCGGTGCAGAACGGGTCATCGCTTGGCCGTGTCGCCCCGCACTGCCAGCCAATCCATCTGAAAAACCTCTCGCCGGCTGATGGCAGGAGGAACACGCCATGTCACCATCCACCGACAATAAGGGATCGAAAAACAATAATCGGCCAAGATCTATTTGCTGGGCGCTAAAGCCTTCTCGCAGCGGCGGCAGCCCCGTCTTTAAGCCACCCACTCCCGACTCTTGCAGCGACCCGTAGTCGTTGTAAAAGCTTTGCAAATAACAGGCATCATCGCGCTGATGAAAGCCAGCGGGACATACATCGCTTAAGCTCCACTCGCTCGCCGCCAGTGGCACCGACGCAGAAGCACCACATAGCCATATAATCAGCAGGCGCACCCGTCCCCGCATTGTTAATCCGCCAGCGACTGAATATAGGCAATGACGTCGTTTGCTATCTCAGCGTTGGGCAGGGTTTTACCCATCATGCCCATTTGATAACCGTAGCGATCGGTCTGATCCGCACCGCGAATTCCGTCGCGAAAATGATTGAACTGCTTCAATAAATACCAATCATCAACACCCGCCAGCGCCGGCGATTGGAGTTTTTCATTCCCTTCCGCCGCAGGACCGTGACAGGAGCCGCACAAATTAGAATAGTAATCCGCGCCGCGCTTAATATTACCTTCTAGGGTTTTCGCAGCGGGTTTGGCCTTGAAGTCTGCAATGTAGGCGACGACCGCTTTAACTGCCGCGTCATCTGCTAAGGTTTTAGCGATCGCCTGCATTTGCGCACCGTAACCATCTTCCGGATGACTGCCACGCACGCCGCTCCTAAAACCCAGAAGCTGCCGTTCGAGATACCAATCCTGCTGATTCGCCAACGATGGCGCATGTAAACCTGGATTCCCTTCACCCTGCGCGCCATGACAGGCAGCGCACGCGGCATAAAGCGCTTTGCCATCGACGGAGCCAGATTGCTGCAGAGCCTGCACTGCTTCAGCCGCAGCCTTATCGCTACTAACGTCAGGAGTATTGTCATTACTACAAGCCACTAAGAACACACTTAGCAATAACACCAATCGTTTCATTCTGACGATCCTTTTCTGTTCTGGTTAATCAAGCTCACTAAAGAAAATCACGAGATCATATCGCCGACAACACCCAGTATAGATGCCAAAAAGCGCCTTTGCTCGAAAGTTATTTATCCGTAACTTACCGAACAAACCAAGCCAAAGCAATATACTAGAACCAACACGTTATCTACATTTAGCGAATTTTGTCTTCATTTTTATTGCTGTTTGACTCAATTGACACAGACACACAAACTGCACCAAAAGTGACATTGGGCGATTGAATAGTGAATTTAGTATGTTGTCAATGACAACACCAATCAAACCAAGTTTGTGCAATTTTTTCACCACCCAGAGCGGCTACTCCCCCGCAAAGCCCATTGCCACTCACCGAGCTTGCACTAAACAAAATAGTGCACGCCTGAGTCATCTAGGCCTAACCCCAAAACTCAGGCAAAAAAAACGGCACTACAAATGTGCCGTTTTCCTTAAGCTAAATGACTAACTAACAACAAATTTAGGGATTATCGGTGTATAAAATATAATCACCACCGCCATTAAACGATTTTACACGCCAGCGATAAGTACCCGCATTGCCATTGTAAGTTACCGCTTCATCAGAGCTATTTGTCTCGCCTGCAGCCACCACTGACCAGCTTTGGAAAATAAAGCCGCCCAGCCTCTCTAGATATAAATCGAAATCAGCATTCGCAGGGCCCTCTAAGAACCCGCGGAACTGACCACCACCGCTGCTGAACCCACTACTACTCGGGCTATAAGCCTGAGCATTAGTGCCACTAAGGGTGCCGCTGGTTTGCGCGCACTCAGGACAGGGACCGCTGCCCGGCAAGCTCACCACCACACTTTGCACACCTGTGTTTTGCTGATTAGCGGTATCGCTAACCGTCAATGCCACCGTGTAGTTTCCCGCAGCAGAAAAGTCATGCGATGGCGCGACACCACTCGCCGAACCACCATCGCCGAAATTCCACTGATAACTGTTAATACCGTTATCGTCGCTAGAGCTGGCGCCATTAAAGGTACAGCTCAGGTCAGCACAACTATAAGTAAACGAGGCGCTTGGTGGAAAATCCGTTGGCGTACCATTGCCGGCCGCCGAGACTTGCAGCAAGAGATTGGGGGAACCCGTACCGATACCGCTGAGCTTACCCGCCGCACCTTCGCCAATAATCTGAGCAAACACTGCCGCTGGACTAGCGGAAGGCTGCTGCCCCAAAATCACGGCTGCCACACCCGCCACATGGGGTGATGCCATTGAGGTACCGCTTATCGTATTGGTGTCGGTATTGCCTTGATACCACGCCGAGGTAATAGACGAACCCGGCGCAAAGATATCGACACACGCACCTTTGTTTGAAAACGATGAGCGCGCATCATTTGAACTGGTGGAGCCGACGGTAATCGCCTCATCCACACGATTTGGCGAGCCGTTACAGGCATCAATATTGTCATTGCCCGCTGCGACCACAAAGGTAACGCCTGCAGCAATCGCCGCACGAACAGCCTGATCAAGAGCCTCACTGCTGCCACCACCCAAACTCATATTGGCAACGGCAGGTTTGACATGGTTACCCGCCAACCAATCGATACCGGCGATAACACCGGCATTACTACCCGAGCCATTACAACCCAAGACTCGCACCGGATGCACCGTCGCGTCCTTAGCTACACCCCAGGTCGTACCCGCCGCCGTACCTGCAACATGGGTACCGTGGCCGTTACAATCGTCGATATTTGCAGGGTCAGTACTAGCAAAAAGAAAACCACTAGAAACAAAATTACGACCGACACCCACTCGACCGGTAAATTCTTGATGGCTAGTTCGCAAGCCGGTATCGACGATATAAATATGCACGCCATTGCCACTGCCGTTATAAGTATAGACACCGTCTAAAGGTAAATTAGGCTGATCAAGTCGGTCTAAACCCCACGTCGCATTGGCTTGGCTCGCCGCAATTGTCACGGTGCGATCCTGCTCAACCAATTTAACCATTGGGTTTTGAGCCAATACCTCGGCCGCCTCTGGGCTAAGTTGCGCGACAAACCCGCGAACAACATTTTCAAAACTTCCCAGCAATACGCCGTTAACGCTGCCCAGCAAGTCACTGATCAAATCCCCAAGGGGCAGAGCGGATAAAATCGGCTGGTCTAATTTATTCAATAAGACTATATATTGGCCGTCGATCGGCTCACCTGCGCTAAGTGCATCGGACACCGACGCCTCAAAAACGGTCGCCTGCTCTTCTACCGAATTGCTAAGCTCTGCAACATCGACACCGCCACCGCTGCCGCCGCCACACGCCGACAAAAACGCTAAAACAACGCCGCTAAGCAGCACTCGCCCACGTATTATTATCCTCATATATCAACCACCCCTTGTTATTTTATTATTCATCAGCTCAAGTAAATTCGTAAATCCCATTTCAACTTATTATTAGAACCTCATACGAGATTTGCCAATATACGGGAAACCGCTCAGTCCAATAGCTATCTAACCGGACTTACTCCACGGTAAATGCGGGGGAGCCAACTACCAGCGTGCGTAGTGATCCTCGGCAAAGCCCAAACAATCCTTAATGCTTATTACTTCATTGCCTATGTGCAGCTCTCCCTCAAACACACCAAAATGCTGGGTAAAGTTAGACGCAATAAAAACCGCATTAATTTTTTCTTTGCGCTGCCCCAATGGCGTAAATACTAAGTCGACTATGCCGTCCGCTGAGCGCATGCGCCACGGACTATTGGGAAGATAGCGGTCAAATTGAAAATCCACCGCATCTACCTTTATCAGCTTGCCGTCCAGCCATAGTGCATTTTCTGTAAATCCGGTTTCATTCACCCCCGCAGCGAGATTCATTCCCAGCCTACGACCATCACTTAGGGTTGCCGACATACTCCCCCAATTCCAGAAAGTTTCACCCCGCATATAGCCAGCGGTCCAATCGACCGAAGCCAAGGCCTTCGCCTCAGCTAAATTGATATGTTTACCACCCCAGACAACGCTGCCATCACAAACCAAGGCCGCATTCTTACGAGTAAACACCCAGCCCTGATAACCGGCGCGACTGCACATAGCCAGCGACGATGCGTCGGTCTCATCAATATCCGCGCTAATAGTGACACCGCTTTTGAGGGTGGCGCGAAGCTGCCGCCGCCCGTCTTTAACCTCGATGGAAATTTTATTCTTACCGCTGCGAAAAGACGCCGAACCGCTCTCTGGCTGCGTATCAATATGGGTGTGTCGAGCCAGTGGCTGAACAAAACTAAACTCGTCAAATGCCTGGGTCTGCGGATCGTATAAGTATACAAAGGCATTGCTGAGCAACTTCAAATCCACGATTGCCACACCGACGATCAACTGCGGGCTCACCAGGGCAATAAATTGAAATTGATTAAATTTGAAATACTTGGCACAGCGCCCCAATTTGCGATCCATTGGCGAACGCAAATCATAATCTTGAAAGTTAATGCGCTCTACGCCCTGCTCAAATAAGCCAAATGCCGGCTGGCCATTTTCGCCAATCAGAGCCACTTTGCGATTCACTTTGCTATTCTCATTATTATTTCTAATGTTGGGTATACAAGTGTTCGCATTCTGTTGCAGTAAAAAGTGGCGGTCAAACACATGAAGTCCAAAGTGTGAACAAGGCCATACATTGCGCAGGGTATTGCCATCAGGCACACTTAGCGCCAACAAGGCAGGCCAACCACCCAGCGGACAAAACATGGACAACTCCAGCGCAGAGAACAAGGCCTTTATTCAGCCTGTCCACGACACCAAAACTTACCCGCCCGCCATACTCGTTAGTAGCTACTTCGACCAAAATAGCTTTGAACTGACACAATACCAGCAGGCGTCGGTTTATTGCCCACCCACGCTGATCCGCGCTAGCCGCAAACGCCAAGCTGAGTATTTTGCCGGGCGGTTTTTAGCCAACGAAGCTATGACCAGTTTAGGAATAAGTGAATTTAAACTCATCGCCGACGCCAAGCGATGCCCGCAGTGGCCTAGCAGCTTAGTGGGGAGCATTACCCATACCGACGATTACGCCGCCTGCATTGTCGCCGAAAAATCCGAGGTTTCAGCGATAGGCATCGACGCCCAAGATATTCTCGATGACGAGCGCGCCGAGCGCCTGCAGTCGCGAATTATCGACAGCGCCGAATCACGAATTATCGCCCAAAGTAGCCTATCAGCCGGGCTTGGACTGAGCCTGTGCTTTTCGGCAAAAGAAGCTATCTACAAAGCCCTTTATCCGCGGATTCAGCAGTATTTTGGCTTCAATGCCGCAAAACTGCACAGTATTGACGCCGATAGTTGCAGCCTCGCATTTCGCTTTGATCCAGCCTTATGGATTTTGCACAATGAGCGCAACCTTTTGCATCTTCGCTACCAAATCACCAAGCAAAGGATATTGACCTGTTTAATGCTACGCACCGTGCAAAAGTAGTCCGCAAAGACACGCCCTGAGTAAAAAATAGCGCACAAATCGCAGATATAGCCAAACTAAAGGCCAACAAAGTGAAAAACAGTTGAACAATCGCGGCGATGCCTTACTCTAAGCCCCAATAATTTTGCTATCTTGCCGCGCAGGAAGAAACACCACCACGCACGGCTCCATCAGTACAAAAATTCAGGAAAGTAGATTGCCACTTTTAAAATCATCAACAGCTAAAAATACGGCATCATCCGCCGCCTTTCGTCTGAAAGGGGGCTTATTCCCCCTGACCCTGCTAGAAATATCTCACTACGATCGCGCTGAGTTTGAGCAACAGCTACAAGACAAAGCCGCAGAAGCCCCCATCTTCTTTAAACAAACGCCGGTTGTACTCAGCTTTGAAGAATTTGACGGTGAATTAAGCGCCCTGCCACTGAGCGAGCTAGTTGAAATTTGTAAGACACACGGGCTCCTGCCGGTGGCATTGCGCAACAGCGATGCAGCACTGCAGGACGAAGCAAAACAAATCTCCCTGGCGATTATGCCCGTCGGACGCGTCAAACCCATTGCGGACAACACCGCAAGCGACACCGCGCCAACAGCCACCGACGAAGCCAGCGCCGCGCCGGCAGCGGAGCACATTGGTGAGATCAACCCCAATTCAAGCCCCAGCAAAATAGTCACCACGCCTATTCGCTCCGGCCAACAGGTTTACGCGCCCGGCGGCGACCTCATTATCATGGCATCGGTATCTGCTGGCGCAGAAGTCTTAGCCGACGGCAATATTCATATATATGGTGCGTTGCGCGGCCGCGCACTAGCCGGCGTGCGCGGAGACACCTCGGCACGTATTTTTTGCCAAAGTTTAGAGGCCGAACTGGTCTCTATCGCCGGCAACTTTAAAGTAGATGAAGATCTTCGCAAAGATCATTGGAAAAGCGCGGTTCACGCCAGTCTGGACGAGCAGACACTTTGTATTACGCCACTCGTTTAGATTTGCCTGAACTTCACCTGTTTTTACCACGCAACACCAGCACAGAAGGATTAGAGCCTTGGCCAAAATAATTGTAGTTACCTCAGGAAAAGGCGGTGTGGGTAAAACCACCACCAGCGCCGCGATAAGTAGTGGTATCGCTATGCGCGGCCATAAAACCGTGGTTATCGATTTTGATATAGGTTTGCGCAACCTTGATATCATCATGAACTGCGAACGCCGCGTCGTGTACGACTTCGTCAATGTCATCAATGGTGAAGCCAATCTTCGTCAGGCTTTGATTAAAGACAAGCGGGCGGAAAACCTCTATATATTGCCCGCCTCGCAAACCCGTGACAAAGACGCGCTGACCGTCGAAGGCGTAGAGCGTATTCTGAAAGAATTGGCTGCCGACGGCTTTGAGTACATCATTTGCGATTCCCCCGCCGGGATTGAACACGGCGCATTTATGGCGATGTATTTCGCCGACTTGGCCATTGTCGTTGCCAATCCAGAAGTATCGTCGGTGCGCGACTCAGACCGCATTCTAGGCATACTGCAAAGCAAATCGCGGCGCGCAGAAAATGGCGAACGCGTTGAAGAATGCCTATTGCTAACCCGCTACAACCCCGAGCGCGTTGCCAAAGGCGAAATGCTCGGCGTACAGGATGTAGAAGAAATTCTCGCCACCAAACTACTCGGCGTTATCCCTGAATCTGAAACCGTTCTCAAAGCCTCAAACCAAGGTATTCCCGTCATCCATGATATAGAAAGCCCAGCGGGCCAAGCGTACTCAGACGCGGTAAGTCGCCTACTCGGCGAAGAAGTTGAACACCGCTTCATGAGTGTAGAGCAGAAGGGACTCTTCAAACGTTTGTTTCGGAGGAGCGCATGAGCATATTTGATTATTTCCGCTCGTCGAAAAAGGACACCGCCTCGATTGCCAAAGAGCGCCTGCAAATCATTGTCGCCCACGAACGCAATCAGCGAAATAAGCCCGACTATCTGCCTAAGCTGCAACAAGAGTTGCTAGAGGTGATTCGGAAATACGTCGATGTCGATCAAGATCAAGTGGAAGTGCAGCTGGACAACAACGGCAATTGCTCGGTGCTAGAGCTGAATATCACCCTGCCTGATCGGGTTTAGTCTCTCTGACCGAGCCCAGTAAATTAGGCTTAGCCATAAAACTCGCAGTGATGATCAACTCATCTTCTGCAAGGCAGCGACGGTAGCTTTTGGCTTACGTCGCTGCTGTTTATTTTAATCTGCAAGCGTGCCACTCTCTAGCGACTCTTTTATTTCCAATAGCGGTTGGGGTCAGCTACTTAATATTGATAATATTGCTACTTACTAGACGGCACGGCCAATCTGCCATCTAGCGCGCAGTACAATTGCGTGACACTTCAATCACCGAAAAGGCACGAAAAAGAGTCATCTATGCTACTTCGCATCTGCTTTGCCCTTATCCTCGTCTCACCAACTATCAGCGTCGCGGCAGACTGCGAGGACAGAGACATCTTTACCGGGGAGTTACTCACTCGCGCCATCGCTCAACTCGTTCAGAACTACGGCGAGTCAGCTAGCAAGCAGGCTATCTCACACTGTGAAAGCGGGCCGGGATCAAAACGCCAGATCAAATTGGCGGCCCACGAGCAAGACGACAACTCCACCTACTACCGCATGGTCAGCTGTGAACAGGGCCGAGCCGCAGACGACGTTAGCTGCGAGGCCAGTGAAGGCAGGCGCATCAAATATCAGGGTACCACCATAGATACAGACTCTGCCGCAGGTGACAGCGATAAAAATGCGAAGTTTACCGAAAACTATCTCCGCGCACTTGACTGCTTCAGCGCCGGATTGCAAGCCGGCACCGTAAAGGCGCGCAAATACAATCGCCTGCTTGATACCACTTTAGATATCCCGCTGCCCGTAGACAGCGTGATTAACGCAATTCATTTATTACCGGGCTTTCAGCGCTACATTATCAACGCCGGCGCAGAGCACTTTCGTTTCAGCGTCGAACTCGATAATGAATACGGCTGCTTTATTGAGGTGCTGAAATAGCACATTACGTTTGCTGCGCCAGATAGCGATCGAGCTGGTTGGCGAAGGCTTGCTTGTCTGCAGAACTGTAGGCGGGCGCACCGCCGCTGTGTACCCCTGAAGATCGCATGGTGTCCATAAAGTCACGCATGTTTAAACGGCTGCGGACATTGTCTGCCGTTAACAATTCACCTCGTGGACTCAGCGCCAAAGCGCCCTTTTCTATTACCTCGGCCGCCAAGGGAATATCACTGGTAATCACCAAGTCGCCGGCCTGCGCGCGGCGCACAATTTCATTATCCGCCACATCAAAGCCGCTACTTACCTGCACAGCTGAAATATAGGGTGATGGCGGCACCCGCACTGATTGATTCGCGATCAAGGTCAACATAAGTTTGGTGCGCACTGCCGCCTTAAACAGGATCTCTCTTACCACCACTGGACATGCGTCCGCATCTACCCAAATCGTCACGACCACCTCATTTTTCAGTTAACAAAACGCCTGTACTCGACAGTTTCAGCACCGGAATCAACCGCAGACCGATCAGTAGCCCTAGGGAAAGTACGAATACCGACCTAGTTATGGCTACCGTAGCATGACGAGGTCGCGGAAAACCAAGAGAGCCGAACGATGCAGAGCTCTATTGCATGAAAGACCTATTTACAGGATTAAAAATAAATCACCACACTGAAACGGGAATAACACAACCCAATGCCCGTTATCGCCTGTACTACGACAAAATGAAATGCCTGCATTTACTAGTATGGATAGTCAGCGCCATCTCGATTATTACCATTGGCGCTTACATCGACCAAGTCAATAATCACACCTATAAAATAAGCTCACGCGACCAAGCAGACAAAGAGCTCCAAATTATCGCCGCGAGACTAGAAGGCAATATATTAGGGAATCTACAGACCTCCAAGGCCATGGTGTCAGCGATTTATTCTAACCCAAATATCGACCAAGAAGGTTTCGCTAAATTTGCAAAGCCCTTATTCGATGGCAGCGCGCAACTCCGCAACATTAGCGCGACACGCAACTTAACACTGCGGTATATGTACCCGGTAGAGGGTAACGAGAGCGCTATCGGTTTTGACTACAACAAACGCCCAGATCAACTTACAGATTTACTTCGCGCGCGCAACACACAACAAACCATCATCTCTGGCCCATTTGAACTTATCCAGGGTGGCCAGGGACTTATCGCCCGAATACCAGTCGTTATAACGAATGCGGAAGATCAGTCGGCAACCGTATGGGGCACCGTGTCCGCCGTCATCGACCTACAGCGCTTGTATGAGGCCAGCGGCTTGCTGGCAACAAATTCAGAGTTGAATATCGCAATACGCAAGCTAGGGTCGGAATCCTCGACAGTGTTTTTCGGCAACACCAGCTCCTTTGTCGAAGATGCTCGTCCCGTTACCGCCGAAATATCCATGCCCTCAGGAGAGAAATGGCAGCTCGCCGCCATACCCAAAACCGGCTGGCCGACACTAGCTAATAATGCAAGTGCACTGAGGACTTATCTCGTTATTGCAGGTGTAGCCATCTTTTCAATGATCGCAGCCATTTTGCAATTAGTCATCCGCCGTCAACGACACAATTTTTTATTGCGTAGCCTATTTGATTTATCACCCAACGGCATTGCACTTAGCGACTTTGAAAGCGGCGAATTTTTGCAAGTTAACGATACCCTTCTCGCCAGTACAGGGTATAGCCGCGAAGAGTTTGTCACCTTAAGCAACTGGCAGCTAAGTGCAAAAAACGCCGAAGAAGCCGAGCAATATCAAATACGCGCACTGCAAAAAACAGGTCGATACGGTCCCTATGAGCGCAATTACATTCGCAAAGACGGCAGTGAATTCCCGGTGCGGTTGAGCGGCTTATTAATTCATGACGACTCCGGAAAAGCCTTTGTCTGGTCGATAATCGAAGATATTTCTGCACAAAAGAAAACCGCCGAGATCATGCAACGCCAGCAATCGCTAATGCGCTCAATGGGCGCACAGGCCCGCGTTGGCGCCTGGGAATATATCGTCAAAGCCGACAAAATGTACTGGTCTGAAATGACCAGAAAAATATACAAGGTAGCCGACGATTTCACCCCGAGCTATGAAAACAACAATGACTTTTATCACACCAGAGATTCACGCCTACGAATTAACAAAGCAATAAAAGAAGCAATGGAAGACGGCGTCCCCTTCAGCGAAGAGATAAAAATACGCGCGGCGAACGGGCGCGAAACCTGGGTTCACATTACCGGTCAAGCCGAATTCCACGACCAGAGCTGTATTCGTGTCTACGGTTCAGTGCAAGACATCGATAGTCGCAGAAAAGTACGGGATGAACTTATCGACGCCAAAGAAAAGGCAGAAGCCGCCGTGCACGCCAAAAGCGAATTCTTAGCCGTTATGAGTCATGAAATACGCACACCAATGAATGGCGTGCTAGGCATGCTAAATCTATTAGAAAACTCTCCGCTAAATAAAGACCAGGAACGTAAAATCAATGTCGCCAAAACAAGCGCGCAATCCCTATTAAACTTGATAAACGATATTCTCGATTTTTCTAAAGTCGACGCCGGCAAGCTGCAATTAGAAAACATTGTTTTCAATATCAGAAAACTGTTTGACGACATCGGAGCGAGCCAAGCCTTAAACGCCCATGAAAAAGGGCTAGAACTAATCATTGATCAAAGCGCGATTAATCAGAGTTGGGTATCTGGTGACCCAGCTCGCCTACGTCAAATTATTACCAATTTATTAGCGAATGCCATTAAGTTCACCGCACAGGGCAATATTATTCTACGCGCCGGATTGCGCTCCAAAAATGGCCAATTGATTTTAAGCTGCGCCATTACCGACACCGGCATTGGCATCCCCAATAGCGAAATAAAACGACTTTTCTCACCGTTTACGCAGATCGATGCCAGCACAACCCGCAAATTTGGTGGATCCGGACTAGGCTTATCTATCTGTAAGAATTTATGCGAGCTAATGGGTGGTAGCATTTCCGTCGCCAGCACCTATAACGAGGGCAGCACCTTTACATTTACAGCTTGCCTACAAGATTGCAGCGACCGCGACACCGCAGATCAATCCAATCTAGATACAACACGTAATCGTGCCGTATTTATCCTTGACGACAATAAGGCGTTCGCAAGCTCTATTTGCAATCAACTTAAAAAATGGAAAGTCGACGTTAGCGCGCCAGAAAGTGCCAATGATTTAATCTTACAAGTGGAATCCGCGGCCAAAGACGACGCAGAAAAACTCGTCATCATCGGTATGACTGACGAACACCAAAGTGATACGGTCGCACTGTGCACCAAACTTCGCCAGAACCCTCACTTTGACTGCGCAACGATTGTGATAGTAGCGTATACCGATATTGCTGACGGCGAACAACTTTCACTCGCCGGTGCCAATGGCTTTTATCTCAAGCCGCTTTCACATAGTGATCTCACATCAATACTTAAGCTCAAGCCACATGAAAAGGCATTCCCAACAAAAGCGGCGAAAAGAAAATTAAGCAACTTCGACGCAAGCGATACCATTGCTATTTCACGCACTCATCCAAACCAGGATGCGTTCAGCCAACACAAGGTGCTATTGGTTGAAGACAATCCTGTTAACCAAGAAGTAGGACGCTGCACCTTGACAGAAATGGGATTTAACACCGAAGTCGCGGCCAACGGCCAAGTGGCACTGCAAATGTTAAATGCCACTTCGAATGACATGCCTTACGCACTGATATTGCTAGACTGCCAAATGCCGGAAATGGACGGCTACCAAGTTTGCAAGCATATACGCAGTGGTAGTGCAGGCGATGACTATCGCTCTATCCCAATCATCGCGCTCACTGCAAATGCGATGTCCGGCGACAAAGAAAAGTGCATTAGTGCCGGAATGAACGACTACCTCCCCAAGCCCTTTACCCCGAGCAATCTAATTGAAAAGCTGCAACGCTGGCTACCAACAGAGACCTCAACGCCAAGCCCCGCCTTACCGACTTCGCTACCACAAGTAGACACCGCTAATGGCAGTTGCGAGGAAGGAGCAATTTGGATTAAAGAAAGGGCGCTAGAAAGCGCCATGGGACGCCAAGACATTCTTAAAAAATTACTGGCTTTATTCTGCGAACAAATAAGCACCCAACTCAAAGACCTAGACTGCGCCTACGCTGAGTCAAACAGCGAGGAAATTATTTCAATCGCGCATGCCGTCAAAGGCAGCGCAGCGCAATTACACGGAATTCAGCTGCGAGAGTGCGCCGCCAAACTCGAGCGTGCAGCTAAAGATAAAAATAGCACTGCGGTTGACCAGCTCTACAATGATTTCAAACTGCACAGCGAAAACCTCAAGAACTGCTTCAAAAGCTATTTAACGCCAAAACACACCGCAGCGACCAGCACCGAATTAAACTAATCAAATTTGAAATTTGCCAAGACTCGGCTTAGGGCTTACACGGCTTAGCGCTTATACTGCTGTCAACTTGGCGGCATTTATCAATCATGAATTTCGAACTTTGGGCTCAGCGACTAAATACGGTATTGATCCAGAATCAATCTTTATGGCGTCACAATGCCTACAGCAACTTCAACGCGTCACCAATTGACGACAATGCCGTTCTTCGAAATTTTTTACTTGCGCTTAATGACGGTGAATTTGCGCAACTACAACGTAATGACCGGCAACTGCTCAAAAGTTTAATTCCTTACTTTCCGCCCGCCGTCGAATTGCTTGAGCTAATCACCATCACATCAGCACCTGCAGCCTCCCACCGCGAACCACCCGTCGGTATCCCCGGCAATAAATGGCAGCAAATCCAGGCGTTTATCGATGCCCACCCAACTGAAATAGGCGAAACCCAGGCAAACCAGAACCCAGCGTTGCTCAACAATACCCCCGCCATTGAATGGTGCAGTGGTAAGGGCTATTTAAGTGAAGCGCTATTCTCTCGCTATGCACTAGACTCTGTTGGTCTTGAAATTGACGCAAGCCTAGTAGACTCGGGAAATACGCGAGTTGGCAAAAGCGCGGGGCGAACTTACCAAATTGTGAAATGCGATGTGCTCAGTGAGCATGTATTTAACTACGTCAATTCCTCAACACAGGTTCTGGCGCTACATGCCTGCGGTGGACTCCATCAACGCCTTTTAAGCGTTAGCGCGACAGCACACAGCCCGCGCATCAGTTTTTCGCCGTGCTGCTACCACCGCTTTAATCACGGCGAATATCAACCGCTTTCCAGTTCAATGAAGGCTAGCGCGCTGCCATTATCCAATAGCGATCTACGTACCGCTGTGCGACAAACCTGCACTGCAGGGGCGAGTGAAACCGCCGCTAGGCGACGGCTCCAAGCCCGCTATATAGGACTTAGACTTTTACTTGCTGAACAGGGTTTCGCCACTGACACCGCGCTCCCCTCAAGCCCTCAGCACTGGAGCAAGATGAGTTTTCGGGATTGGGTAAATGAAACTCTCAGCCGCAAACCAATCGCCGTCACCATCCCGACCAATATCGATCAGTATGAAGTAGCGGGCGCACAAGGTCTGCACAAGGCGGAACGACTCGACCTTATTCGCATGGCATTTCGACGGGCGATAGAGCTGCGCTGCGTACTCGACAGTATTTTATATCTACAAGAACAGCATTATGACTGCACTCTCAGTGAGTTCTGCCCCAGCTCACTCACACCACGAAACCTGCTTGTTCAAGCCGTAAAACGCGCAGCAATATAAAGGTAACTAAGGTAATCCACAGCCGCTCATCGCTGCGGTGTTTCACACTAGGCAGCAATCGGGGATAATGCCCGCTTTTCCCGCGACCATCCTCAGGAATCCAGTAATGACACTTCAACGCCTCCGCCTCGCCAAGAACGAAGACAAACGTCTGCGCAGCGGTCATTTATGGATTTATAGCAATGAGATAGACGCCAGCGCGACACCACTGCGCAATTTCTCAGCGGGCGAGCACGTCGTAGTAGAAAACCAGCAGGGCAAAAGCTTGGGAGTCGCCTATGTTAACCCCCAGTCGCTAATCTGCGCTCGACTCATGAGTCACGATGAGCGGCCTATCGATGTGAACTTTCTTAAAAAGCGGATCAAATCTGCCCTCGCGCTGCGCGAAACGCTGTATGAACATCCCTGCTACCGACTTATCTATGGTGAGAGTGATTTGCTGCCGGGCCTCGTTGTCGACCGTTTCGGCGACCACCTCTCAGTACAGCTCAACACTGCAGGCATGGACGCGATGCGCGACATTATCATTGAAGCCCTTGTGCGCATGCTGCAACCGCAGTCAATTCTGTTACGCAACGATGCCGCGGTTCGTAAACTTGAAGGGCTGGAGCTAGAGGTTGTCACTGCCTATGGCGAGGTTCCAGATGAAGTCGAACTGATTGAAAACGGTGTGCGTTTTCTCGCGCCACTAGCAGCGGGTCAAAAAACCGGCTGGTTCTACGACCAGCGCCCCAACCGCGAGTGGTTGCGCACCTTAGCCCCCGGCAAGCGTGTGCTAGATGTGTTTAGCTACGTCGGCAGCTTTGGTGTGCAAGCTGCGGTCTTTGGCGCAAGCGATGTTTGGTGCGCTGACATCTCCGAATCCGCACTTGATATGGTGCACAAAAACGCCGAGCTCAACGGTGTTGCCGACAAACTTAGCACAGTACAGGGCGACGCGTTTACAACGCTGAAATCATTGAAAGAAGCTGACGAGCGCTTTGATGTAATTATCGTAGACCCACCGGCGTTCATAAAACGTAAAAAAGATCAGAAAGAAGGCATTCTAGCCTATCGCCGCATCAACGAGATGGCCATGCGCCTGCTGAACCACGACGGTTTTCTTATCTCAGGCTCTTGCTCGATGCACATGCCTAGGGAGGAAATGCTGGATTTAGTCCGCGCCTCTGCGCGACATATCGATCGTCACGCCCAAATTCTCGCGGAGGGTATGCAGGGAGCCGACCATCCAGTTCACTCGGCAATACCTGAAACTCGCTATTTAAAAGCCGTATTGAGCCGAATTTCCCGCGTCTAACTTTTGGCTAATAACTCGCTTAGCAAGCTCTGATCAATAAAGGTAATTCAAAAACTAAGGCAGCGTAAAACTCAGGACACTTATTTCCGCGCTGCCTTCTTTAACCGCTTCACTTCGTACATATGCTGATCAGCGTATTTAAGCAAAGCCTCATAATCTGTGGCGTGATACGGGTAGATAGACCAGCCGATACTCGCCTTCAGCGTGTATTTCCCTTCCTTGAGTGAAAGCGGTTCCTGCAGGATCTCCTCTATCCGTCGCTCTCCCCGCTTCGCATCCTCTTCATTTCCCATGTCGCGACTAATAATGCAGAACTCATCACCGCCAATACGGGCCACCGTATCAATTTCCCGGACTCGATGCCGCAAACGACGACTAAACACTTCTAATATCTCGTCGCCAAAATGATGACCGTATTGATCATTAGCCTTTTTAAAATCATTTAAATCAATAAAAAATAAGCAAAATGTACTCTCGCTCTTTTCACAGCGGGAAATTTCTAATTTTAACAATTCTAAAAAACGACGCCGATTGATCACCCCAGTATGCGCGTCGTGATTGGCCAAGTAATGATATTCACGCCGCTCTTTCAACAATTTTTCGCGCAAGTTTTTTGAGGTCTTATTGTAATAAAGCGCAACAAAGGCGATGAACAAATGGGTTGTAAAAATGCTAACAAAAAAGGAAAGTCGGTCATCAACGTCGGGCATCGCATTTTGTACAGGAACACCTAAATACGGTGATGCGAACAGCAGTGTCCACGATATTACCGCCAGGATTCCCCATATTATTCCCGCCTTGAAATCGATACTGAGCGCAGCGACAGCAGGGAAAATAATCAGACAAATAGCCGCCGGAGATTCAATCCCGCCGGTCATGATCGAGAGATAGATTAAAGCCAAACCTAGAGAGGCAATAAGCGTATTCACTGCGAAAACGCGCTGATTCAGTGTTCGTAAAATATAGATCGACAACAGTGCGCCAACACCAACGAACACGAAGAAGACCCGCATGATATGCAGGCTACGCTCCCCTAGGGGAAGGAAATACGTGGCAACAAGAATGATAAGCGAGATATAAAACAAGACACTGAGGATTAAACTGGCAACAAAACGATGACGATACAACCTTGCATTGCCGCCACCCGTTTTAGAGTGAAATGAGTCTACCAATGAAAGTATGTTAAAACTCTTAAACTTAAACATCCTAAGCTAAATATTCCTTTTTAGCGCACTTCATCTGTAAATTATGGCGGCAAGCCAGTGACGAAGCAACTCGCAAGCGTCATTTCTATATACACATCGCCCTCCTATTCTGAGCAGCACTATTTGAAATCAGCCGCACTGTGCCGTTCAACTACCTGGGTTTTCTCATCACCCCAGGGGCGATTCACGCGAAGCCCACGCCGCACCGCTGGTCGCTCAGCAATCAATTCCGCCCACCGTACAACGTGACGGTACGAGGCAACATCAAGAAATTCAGCGGCATCGTATAGACGACCTTGCGCCAGCGCACCGTACCAAGGGAAAGTCGCCATATCTGCAATAGTATAGTTGTCACCACATAAATAGGTGTTTTGCGACAGGTGCTTATCCAATACATCTAGCTGTCGTTTTACCTCCATCGTGTAGCGATCAATGGGGTATTGATACTTTTCCGGCGCGTAGGCGTAAAAATGTCCAAATCCACCGCCGAGAAAGGGCGCACTGCCCTGCTGCCACATTAGCCACGACTGGCAAGCAGCTCGCTCAGCAGGATCTTTGGGGTAATAGGCATCAAATTTTTCAGCCAGATAGAGCAGAATGGCCGCCGACTCGAAGACTCTTATCGGCGGGCTTACACCTCGATCAAGTAAGGCGGGAATCTTAGAATTGGGATTTATTTCCACAAAGCCGCTGCCAAACTGATCCCCCTCGCCGATATTGATCGTGTAAGCGTCGTACTCTGCCGCATTAATACCGAGCTCTAACAACTCCTCTAACATCACCGTCACTTTCACCCCATTCGGGGTGGCCAGTGAATGCAGTTGCAGATCGTGCTCCCCTAACGGCAATGCTTTCTCGTGGGTAGCGCCAGATATTGGCCGGTTGATATTGCTGAATTTGCCGCCGCTTTGATTGTCCCATTTCCACACCGCCGGTGGCGTGTAGGTATTAAAGTCTGCCATTGGAAGATTCTCCCGCTATATATCAAAAATCAGTCTAGTTACTTAAATCGATCGCCGTGTTCGTTCACTCTATCAATAGATTACCGCACGTGCGAAACCTAGGGCGACGCCACTGACGCCTCCTGCACCACTTTGACTCGACGCCAAAAGCCCTGATGAATTGCCAGCGCGAGAAAAATCAAACCCGCCCCCAGTAAAATCGCCACAGACACGGTCTCGTTTGCCAACACCACACCTAATATTATTGCTAAGATTGGCGTAATCAATGGAATTAACGACACTGTCTCAACAGCCATGTGTTTCAGTATTGAATAGTAGGCGACAAAACCCACCAATGAGCCAAACAGTGACAAATACAATAACGACCCTAGGGACTGCGAGCTAATATAAATAGGCTCAACACCAAACAAAAACACCCAGCTCAGCGCCATTCCTGGCAAGGCAAATGCCATTGCGCCAAGTGCTTGTTCAATGGGTTCAACCGCCATTTCTGCGTTTAGCTTTTTCACCCACAATGCACTTGCCGAAAACAGCACATTCGACAGCAACATAAGCCCAATGCCGATATAGCTATCGCCGGTCACGCTTACATCGTCAAATACAATGCACAACAGGCCCAAACCGGCCAGAACAATCGCGAATACCTTGCGCGGCTGTAATAGATTTTCACCCAAAATAGGCCCCGCAAGTACGGCAGTAAAAAATGGCGTCAAACCGAATAGCAAGGCAATAAGGCCAGAGGGTAGATACTCGGCAGCGAAATACACCAATGCCATATTGGGAAAAAGACTGATTGAGGCCGCGAAATACAATTTCCAATGCCGGCGAATCGCTAGCCCCGCAAAGCCGCCAATGGTGCAAATAATGCTGCCCACGCCAAAGGCCAATGCAATTCGCATCGTTAGACCCGCTATTGGCTGCAGGGAATCACCGCCTAGCTTTATAGCCAGCGGCGTTGTGGCCCAAATAAATATGACCAATACATAGGTCAATCTTACAAGCATGATCGTCTACCTGAATACTTGCCGAGACATTTATCTGCGCTTTAACGAAAAAGGCCGCAGAGAGTGTCTGCGGCCTTTGAGAAATTTTGCGTTTTTAAATCAATGCATCATTTTTCTGCCGCACGCCACACCACCCAGCGCAATACGAGATTGCGTTTGGCTGCGGCAAACATGACAGGGCAAAGTGAATACATAATTTTTAGCTTTTCGTTTTAAATAGGTGGAAACCCCTCGACTATAGGAGAAGAGCACATATCTACGCAAGCATTTCTTAATTTAAAAATTAGACGTAAAAGGGCAAGAGCAGACTCACCAATATGATGAGCGACCTGAGTCGGACTACTCAAACCGCTTTAAGCACAGTCTATCAAGTGTGTTTATATATCTTCTAAGCGATTCGCTGAATGCGTCATCAACATCAGCTGATGCTCTTCCACATCAAGTAACTGTTCCAGCATGTCGGCAGCGGGCGTCGCCCCACAGCGGCTAAGTAAATGACTATAAAGCGCTATCAACTGCTCGTGGATATCCCGAACCCGATCCATAAGTTGCTTCGCCGAGAGTGTCGCCCACTCTTCCTCCTTACTTGATGTATCAGGCAAAGGCTGTTTATTCAAAAACTCAGTACACCACGTCCCCAGGGCATTATCACTTTCAACATGGTCAAAAGTAGACACCGTTTTAGCAAGCTGGCGCTCATGATCGGCTATATAACCGCTAAGCATTTTTGTGCGTTCATCGTCAGACGCCGCAACACTAGACTCGATAAAAGCAGCGAAATTACGATGGAACTCACCTGACCACGCAACCACATTGCCAATTGTTTCAATATGCATTTTCGCCTTCCTCCTGTTCGCCATTAACTCGCAGCTCAACGAGCATCCATGTTAGTTGTGACAGGAAAATAAGCTCAGATACTCACGACAATTAATTGGATGAGCGATGATTCACTAATAGTCAGTGAGAATGGGATTTTCAGGAGGGATAGTTTTTTTGATAGGTCTCGACCCCCATCGCCTCGATCTGTAGATCAATCATCTTATAAAACGCCGGCAAAATAGCGGAGTAATCTGATTCTGGCACCAAGCCATTAAGCGCTGCGACTGCCGCCTCAATAGTCGACAAGCCGTCTTGTCGTGGCGATTTTCTGATTTTATATTGCGATGTCTTCGTCGCTTGAATCGCTACACAAGGCAATTCAGCCAGCCAAGAATTTAAATACATTAGCCGCGCGACCTTTCGCCACGTACCATCCAATAGAATAATATTTTTAAAATTTTTACGCTCTAGCTGATCGGCAGTGACGGCATTCTCTGCGGGAAATACCAGTACAGTCTCCGCTCGCCAATCAGGCCCGAGTATCGCCAGTGGATCGAAATACTCGCCAACCAGTCGCACCGCGCCTACGATAGACTTCTCTAGAATTGGCGCAGAAGAAAGAGCATGCCTAGCTTCCTTTTCATCTTGCAAAATGACGACACGATAAGGACAAGCCATGCTGACAAGTACATCGCAGAGGCAGGTTTTTAGAGGTCGTTCACAATCTGCACACGCAGCGCGCTTTGTCATACGATTACCAACAAAATAGTAAGTAAAACATAGCAGAGCACTTTCGTAACCGCTTTGTTTTTAACTAGTGCCGCCTAAGTCGCCTATCGGTACGCGGCGAATGGTCAAAATTCAGCATCGGCCGAACCTTGCTAGATTGCTAAATAGCATCAACGCTGCAATTAACTTGTTCCAGAATACGGACATGGCACACGACTATTGGTTATAGAAATACTTGTGCACCGCAACAACCTTTTTCATGTAGCTATCGGGTTTCAACGTGCAATAACTCTGTTCACAAAATCCAGCTGTAGCTTGATATTCCCCGCAAACCAAGGCTCGAGATAAGGATCAAAGTGGTTGGCATCGATGGTGCGAATTTCAATAGTCTCTGAAGACATTCGCTTTACTTTATCTTCATCAAATGGCGCGACGGTATCCCGTGTCGCGCCAATGACCAGAGTCGGAATTTGGATCGACTGAAGGTATTTGAATGGGCGATAAAATGCCATCGTTGCCAAGGATCGGGCCGCGACACGGTTATCATGAAGTTGCGTCAGGTTCGCCCTTGTCCACTCTTCTACCCGCCAGGCTCCGTCGCGATCCATCGATGAATAGCCACCGGCCTCAGAGATAATTGGGACATAACGGGTGCCGAAGGGGTTGAGCAGATCAAGCAGGATGTCGAAGCCAAATCGTAACTTACGCGCCAAGGGTACGGACTTGACGGCGAGCAAGCCATCGAGCATGGGCACCTGTGCAATGGCACCTCGCAATTCCGGGTGTTCTGCGGCGATCTTTACGACATGCCCGCCGCCAAATGAACTGCCCCACAGAATGATATTCGTCTCATCAACCTCAGGCAGTGACTTGGTATATGCCAGCGCGCTCTCGACGACTTTTTCGCGCCGCCACGGGCTGATGACATTGCGAGGAAGGCCCTCGCTGTCTCCCCAGCCGGGGTAGTCAAACGTGACGACACCAAACCCAGCGTCGTTAAACGCGGCGATGTAGTTTGTGATTAGCGTTAGTTGGGTAGCGCCCCATCCGTGAGCGATCAGGATCGTCGGATAGGCTGATGCGTTTACATTCTGGGGCTTATGCAACGTTGCCGCGCACCGTGTTTGCTGGTGGGTAAATGAGCCTTTCTGGCGGTTCGACTGAGTCATGTGTAAGCCCCTTTGTGTCAGCAAGCCCTACGCCTGCCCATCTCTTGAATGACATTCAAGAATATATCATGTATCTTGAATGCCAATCAACAACTAGACGCACCGGCCCATCAGTCGGCCTCGCAGGAGCTTACCTTGGCACGCAATAAACGCCACTTGGAACCGAAGCTTAAAAAGGAAGAGATCGAGCTTGTCGCCATGGAGCTACTCAAGACAAAGGGCTACGACAATACTTCTATGGCTGAAATCGCCAGAAGCGCCGGTGTGGCCGCCAATACTATTTATTGGTACTTCGAAAACAAAGACGACGTCCTGATTGCTGTGCTAAACCGGGTGGTATCCCAGGCCATAGCTGAGATGGCCACGCTGAGCGAGCAAACCTTCAGAACACGGGTGCTGACGCTGATTAACCAAATTGAGAGCTCAGGCTCATTGATGACTGACGTCCACTCCCGAGTAAACCATTCCACTAAAGTGCAGGCCTGGCACGAACAGTTTCATACGATGGTAGAGCAACTATCGGTGTCAGAGCTGGTTAACGCCGAGGTGCGCCTTGACGAGGCGCACCTCGATGCCAAATTACTGATTTACGTGATAGAGGGGCTGCTTGCTCATCCGCACAAGTTGCAGGAAAGGGAGCAGATTATTGATCAAACGCTTAAGCGCATTTTGACTAAATAAGGCGGGCGCTCTTACCTAATGCCATTCTGGCAAAGACTAGAATCTCGCTAAGCAATTACGCAGAGTAATACTTTACGTCTATATGCTAACTCGGACTTAAGGCTTGGGTTTCGATGTAGAGGTGCTGCATGTCCGCGTTTGTGACGCTGGAGGTTTTGACATTACTAGTCTAAAGCCGTATTTCCTGATCTGGTAAAAAGCGGACGCTTAAAAATCCCAAATCGGGCCGCAATAGGTAGGTTTTTATGCAGGCTCAACGCCAACCTCACCTCTAATCAGGCGGCCAAATTCACTGTGCCACTACAGGTAGAGCTGAAGGGGAATTTGTGGCCAAGTGACTTGGTTTCCGCGACGCTCAAAGTAGAAGTTAAGCGTCCATCAGTGGTGGTTTCTCATTGTTGGCTTTGTGGGGTCGTTCGTGTTTGTAAAACCAAAGCCACTCGGTTGCATATTCCTGAACTTGGTCCAAGGTTTCAAACAATTGTTTACTCACCCCGCTATAAAAACCGCGCGTAGACGAGTTGCGTGCTACATTGAAATAAGCTGTAAATACTTATTATCAGCGCGATTGCGCGAATTGTAGCGACTCAACTGGAATTCAGATCATGGAAACTTATAAAAAGACTTTCAGTATCAAGCGCCTGTGGATAATTCTGACCGTCGGCATGGTTGTCATGTTCGGCATATTACTGGCGCTAGGTGCAGAAATATACCAAAAGGCACCTCCTATTCCTGAAGCCGTCAAATCGACATCCGGCGAAGTTCTCTATACACGTGACGACATCCAAACAGGACAAAATGTCTGGCAATCCATAGGAGGTATGGAGCAAGGCTCAATCTGGGGGCATGGAAGCTATCTCGCCCCTGACTGGAGTGCGGACTGGCTGCATAGAGAAGCAGAAGCGCTACTTGCTCTTCGCACGCAAACGCCCCTCGCAGGCCTTACCCAAGCACAGGATATGGCGCTGCATAAGGCAGCATTACAGGACGAGATGCGCACAAATGGCTACAATCCCTCTACAGGCATAATCACAGTTAGCGACATGCGTGCTAAGGCCATCAAGCAGGTCCAAAATCATTACATCCGGTTGTATGAAGGTAGCGATCAAGAGTCGCTGGCGCTGCGCCGCGATTATGCGTTCCCGGCTCATGGTTTACTCAATCATACTGAAGCGAAACAGCTCGCGGCCTTTTATTTCTGGACCGCCTGGGGCGCGACTACCAACCGACCCGGCATGGAAATCACTTACACCAGCAACTGGCCACATGAACCACTGGTTGGCAATAAGCCGACCACTGGCATTTTGATGTGGAGTATTGCATCTGTCATATTACTTCTAGCAGGAGCCGGTGCACTCGTCGCCTATTATGCAAAGCAATTTGATGCCTGGCAGCAGGAAATAGCCCCCGAAGAAGGCATAGCCAAAGCTGACATACTCGACAGTGCAGTCATAACTCCATCAATGCGAGCAACAGCAAAATATTTCTGGATCGTCTGTGCATTATTTCTGGCACAGGTCTTACTTGGTATTGTTACCGCGCACTATGCCGTGGAAGGACAAGGACTTTATGGTCTGCCATTTGCAGAGTATTTCCCCTACACAGTGACTCGGACATGGCACACGCAACTTGCGGTTCTTTGGATCGCAACAGCGTGGCTAGCAACTGGCTTATATGTCGCCCCAATGATGAGCGGCAAAGATCCTAAATATCAGCGGTTCGGCGTAAATTTCCTCTTTTTTAGCTTACTTATTATTGTCGTTGGTTCTTTTGTTGGGCAATGGGCAGCTGTTCACCGTTTCTTTAACAATCTGACGATGAATTTCTGGTTCGGGCATCAAGGCTATGAATATGTCGATCTTGGCCGGTTCTGGCAGATTTATCTTACCGTTGGATTGTTTCTCTGGGTTGGGCTCGTAGTCAGAGCACTGTGGCCAGTCTTACAGCAAAAAGGTGGGAAATCACTGATCTACCTCGTGCTTGTATCCGCTATTGCGATTGGCCTGCTTTATGCTGCGGGCCTGATGTGGGGGCAGCATACCCATATTTCGATCATGGAGTATTGGCGCTGGTGGGTTGTTCACCTCTGGGTAGAGGGTATTTTTGAGGTATTCGCCACAGCAATAATTTCCCTGCTATTTGTGCGCATGGGGATATTGCGGATAACAACCGCTACAGTAATGGTGCTATTTGCCACTATTATTTTCCTCTTTGGCGGCGTACTGGGAACATTCCACCACCTCTATTTCAGTGGCACGCCAATATCGGTTATCGCCGTCGGCGCGATGTTATCCGCACTTGAAGTAGTTCCGTTGCTGGTGGTCGGTTTTGAGGCCTATACGCGGTATAAGGTTGAGCACGAAGCCGAATGGGAGCGTAACTACCACTGGCCATTCATGTTCTTTGCCGCTGTTCTGTTTTGGAATCTTGTTGGCGCAGGGCTATTCGGCTTTTTGATTAATCCACCGATTGCGCTTTATTACATGCAGGGACTGAACACAACCGCCAGCCATGGCCATGCCGCCCTATTCGGCGTATACGGAATGCTCGGATTGGGGTTAACCCTGTACTGCCTACGAGGGCTAACAAACACCAAACTTTGGAACGAGAGTCTACTTAAAATCTCATTCTGGTCCCTCAACATTGGGCTCGCGATGATGACATTTCTATCGCTTTTACCACAGGGGATACTCCAAACGTATACCAGCATCGAAAAGGGCTATTCCTTCGCACGCTCGGCAGAATACATTCAGAGCCCTGTTATGCAAGCACTGGTCTGGGCAAGAGTGCCGGGAGATGTTGTGTTCAGCATCGGCGTATTT
Source organism: uncultured Zhongshania sp. (assembly GCF_963975605.1). NCBI lineage: Bacteria > Pseudomonadati > Pseudomonadota > Gammaproteobacteria > Cellvibrionales > Spongiibacteraceae > Zhongshania > uncultured Zhongshania sp. The sequence goes on from NZ_CAXBHN010000031.1 coordinate 27,471, forward strand.
GCATTTGTTTGGTTCGTGTTCAGAGCATTTGTGCCAAGAACTAAGGAGCATGAATAACTTGCCAACCTCGGAATCATTTGGCTTTAAGTGAGCGTTAATAGTTATTGGCAGAGCTACGAAACCAAATAGTTTGAGTGCTGATGTCGTATGTGTTTTTAGCGCACATGATTATTTTCATTACGAAGTTTTCAATATTAGTTAATCAAGCTAGTCGTCGTTTAATGGATTTTTCAGAATGAAAGTAATTGCTGATTTCGTAAATATGCCAATTTGGCGCCAAGCGTTCCGCCCATTTTTTTTAGCAGGAAGTCTATTTTCCATTGTTGCATTAGCAGTGTGGACAGCTACATTTAGTGGAACCATGGAGTTTTCCCCCCATGGAAATAGTCTGCTTTGGCACGCTCATGAAATGCTATTTGGCTTTATTTGCGCAATTATTGTTGGCTTTTTACTAACTGCAGTACAAAGTTGGACGGGGCTACGCGCAATCAATGGCGCACCATTGTTGGCATTGTTCTCGCTGTGGTTGATGTCACGAATTCTAATGATCGTAAATATCGCCGAGATGGAGTGGCTTATAGCGCTCGTCGATATTAGTTTTCTTCCTTGTGCAGGTGTGTTCTTTGCAAAATTAGTTATTAAAGCTGGAAGTAAGCGGAATTTTCAATTCATCCCTGTAGTCGCTATGCTCACGGGCGCAAATATTTTAACTCATCTGTCGGTACTCTTAGACAAGCCTGAGTTATTCACTTGGGGAATGCGCGCCGCAATTATGCAAGTAGTGCTAATCATGACGGTGGTCGGCGGCCGAGTTGTGCCCTTATTTACTGCTAGCGGCGCCAGAGTAGCGGCTGTCAAGCCATTGCCCTGGCTAGAGAAAACGGTACTTGGCTCTACTTGGTTGCTCGCCATAGTGTATATCGTCAACGGCGTTTCTTTTTTACCGAGAAGTATTCTAGCCGGTGTATTTGCTGTCGCGGCATTAAGCAACGCTTACCGAGTATTGCGCTGGCGAGTCTGGACAGCGCTGTCTATACCATTGGTGTGGTCGCTTCATTTAGCTTACTGGTTTATACCCGTCGGTTTTGGCCTGTTTGCGTTATCTTACGCCGGCTTTGTCATTAGCGAATCTACTGCTCTACACAGCTTAACAGCCGGCGCCATGGGCTCATTAATTCTTGCCATGATAGCGCGAGTATCGCTCGGTCACTCTGGTAGACCGCTAACTGCCCACTGGAGCCTGAAGTTTGCATTTATATTCATTGTGAGCGCTGGGATTACTCGGGTATTAACAGGTCTTTATCCAAGTTTATTAGCCTATAACGGCTACAGTATATCGGCAGGCTTGTGGATTTTGGCTTATACCATCTATACCGCCGTGTATCTCCGAATTCTTACGACTACGAGGGTCGATGGCAAGCCTGGCTAGTCATTTCCTGCAAGAGCAGGGCTGCTCTATAAAGCCACTCAGTCATGTGTTAAATATTATTTAAAATAGTATAAACGAGACAGAATGATCCGGACTGCTATTCGTTTCCTTGGATTTCAAAGTGGCGTAGTTGCCTCTGAAAAATTGGTAGCGACACTGGGTGGTATGCTAGCAATATTTTGTTGCTTTTATATAACAACCTATTTTACCGGCGCAGCTGGCTCTGCTGCCATTTTACCCTCTATGGGGGCTTCCACCGTGTTGCTCTTTGCCGTTCCGCACGGCCAGCTTTCCACGCCATGGGCTTTTCTAGCGGGAAACTTGCTTTCAGCCGTTGTAGGTGTGACCTGTTCAAAATATATTGAGCTTATCGTCCTTGCAGCACCAACCGCTGTTGCGCTATCTATCTTGGTAATGCATCTCACGCGAAGCCTCCACCCTCCTGGTGGTGCAACCGCTCTAGCGGCGGTAATTGGAGGACCTGCGATACATGAATTGGACTATTGGTATGTGCTTACCCCAACACTTATTAATTGTTGCATTCTGTTTTCTGTGGCTATGCTTTTTAATAATCTCTTCCGCTGGCGACGTTACCCGCAAAGCATAATGCACTACCAAAGTGTAGGTTATCACCCTGATACTCGCCGCATCCGAATGCAGCATATCCATGAAGCCATAAGGCGTTCTGAATTGGTCATTGATGCTAGCGATGAACAGATAAAGCACATTGTTGACCTAGCCGATGCTATTTTTCACGAAGAACTGAGTGCCGGTTTTATACTCGAGCCGGGAGCATTCTATACGAATGGCAAGCCGGGCAGAAAGTGGTCTGTACGCCAAGTAGTGGACGAGCGTGAACATACAGACTCTTTTCGCCACCTAGTGGTATATCGAGTTGTAAACGGCGAAGGAAAAGGCCTTACAGATAGCTGCACCTTGCCAGAGTTTGCAGAGTGGGCACATCAGAAAATGCAACCCAAACGAAAAAAGATTGGTTAATTGAGTAACTGAAAGATGAAGATTTAGTCGGATGTGTACAGACTCGAGATCCTTATGACAATTCAGTGGACTTCCCCGAGTAAAATCTAGACAACTCAGCGCTATTCAGTGACTGGCCGCTAATGTGACAAAACGGTCAAACACGCAAACTTTCTCAGACACTTTCCCAGCTTAGAAAAAATCTTACTCTACGCGGTTTCAAGTAATAAGTGCAATCCTTTCACGCAGCGAGTAAATCTTCTCG
>NZ_CAXBHN010000032.1:0-26604 GCF_963975605.1 uncultured Zhongshania sp.
ATAACCTCTTTGTGAGGGTGAGTAACTTACCCCTTTCCTAAATGCACCACGGGTTTTATAAATAGTTCTAAATGACAAACCACCTTAAAACAGAGCCTCCAAAACAATTAGGATTTTTACACCAACATATTCAACACATCATAAGGATAAACGACTACTTATCGTCAATAATCATGGCAAGGCAATACAGTAATATATCCACAGAGGACATGAAGTACATACGTAGTTTCCTTTAGCGTCTTGGCCAAATAATTAAAACCGGGATCTACTAGCAAGGAGATTCTCGTGAGAAAAATCACGCAAATCAGACATGAAATTTTTCTACGACTATATTGGATTATCAGTATTCGAAATCAACGCAGTGTTTCTTATCCCGCGGAATGTCAGCGGTCGAGTAAACAAGAGTACGGAACGCTGCTTTCTATAAATACCGGATCAAACGACCGCATTCCACTTTACACATGGCTGTCGAGCCCACCGCAAAGGTCCGCCCTTTTTGATTTGGCCATAGTCGTCTCAAATACACTGACACTGCTGTAAAACAAGTAGCCTTCCTGCGGAGCTCCGCATTTACTTATTAGCGAAGATGAACTGTGACTTATCAAAATTTGCACAGAGAATTCTTAATACTCACTTAATTAACTTCCGATAGATTTAGATCAAAGTTTGTGTAGACCGAGTACTTCACTATGGCTGCATCGCTGGCACTTTAGGTATGTCCATCAGAGAGCAATATGAAAAACGTGCTTCCCCGTTCTGCAAAACTAGTAATTGCCCTAGCTTTCGCCATAAGCCTTAGTGTTCTGGGCATAAGTGCCTTTGCGGACGACGACGATTGCAGAGATCCAGTCGCAAAATGGCAACCGCGTGAAGTCCTTAAAAAGCACTTAGAAGCTCAGGGCTGGGTTGTACACCGCATCCGAATTGATGACCGCTGCTATGAGGTGCGCGCCATAGACGATCAAGGTCGTCGCGTCGAAGCCAGCTACGCGCCAGCCACCCTTAAGTTGCTGGAGTTTGAGGTCGAAGACGAAGAGCACGAACGGCGGGAACACCATCAGTCCGAATCCCACTCTCGATAAACATCGATAGCAAAGGAAAATCAAATGAATAAATTATTCACAATCGTAGGACTAAGCTTAGGACTATGCCTTTCCGCCGCAGCTCAGGCACGCGAAGTGACCATTACCACCACGCTAAACACCTATCGCGGAAATGCCGCATATTTGGCGATCTATCTCACTAATCCAGACGGAAAGTACGAGCGGACACTCTGGGTAGCTGGCAAAAAAAGTAAGTATTACAAACATCTATTGGACTGGGCGCGGGGCAGCGGGGTGAGGGCCACCGAGTATGAAGGGATGACCGGCGCCAGTGTTAGTGGCGGTGACAGCTTAACCATCAAGGCTGACATTGATGACGCGCTAATAGACGCGGGATACCTAATCCGTGTCGACAGCGCAGTAGAAGATAAGCGCGAAAACCGCATTGATGCCGAAGTCACACTGACAACGAGTGGAGCAGGCACGCCCGTAAGTGGCCGCGGCTACGTCAACACATTGAGCTACTCCCTCTAGCCTTAACATTTAGAGACAAGCGTCATGCTCCGTCGCCTGCATTCACTGCCGGGTCTTTTTGCCGCCTTGCTATTACTGGTAATCGCCACAAGTGGCGCGATTCTGTCATTAAATCCCGCATTGGAACGGGCTGGCGCAATCGTTCCACCTCGCGGGGCCGTCAACGTTGCGGATGTCGCCCAAAGAGCCTTGCGGGCCTATCCCGGCGTCGAACAAATTGAGCGTCTACCCTCGGGAGCAGTACTAGTTTACTTCACCCAAGGCGGTAATTCGGGTGCTGATTTAATCAATCCGCTCACCGGCGACCTTGTATCTTCTTATGCTCCGTCGCCTTTTTTCTCTTGGCTAAGCGATCTTCATCGGGCCTTTTTGTGGGACGACCGTGGTCGGGCTATCGCTGGTATTGGCGCCTTGCTAATGGCCCTTATGTGCTTTTCTGGCCTATTTCTTCTCGCTTCTCGATCCGGAGGTTGGCGCAAACTCTTTGGCCCCATTCGCAGTGCAGGAAATAACGCTACTAGCCCACGACTGCACGCCGAGCTAGCCCGTGCGGCAGCACTGGGACTCCTACTATCCTCGCTGACCGGCATCTGGATGTCGGCGATTCGCTTTGAATTGTTGCCAGAATCACAGGAAATGGAAGCAGAGTTTCGACAATCCACAGAAGGTGCAGAGGCGGTTCCCATAGCCTCATCGCCAGCACTGCAAGAAGTGGATCTCACGGATCTGCATCAGCTTACTTTCCCCTTCCGAGACGACCCTAGCGACGTATATTCATTGCGAACCCATCAGGGATCGGGATATGTAGACCGAGGAAGCGGAGAATGGCTGTCATACGCCGACTACGGTAGCGGAGCGACCCTAGAAGCCTTCATTATGGAGTTACACACCGGCGAAGCCTATTGGTGGCTTGGGTTAATCATGGGGCTCGCAGCCCTAACCGTGCCGGTTTTAGCCGTTACCGGAGTACTTATCTGGTGGCAACGTCGCCGCTCCATGCCACGGCTGCAAAACAACTCACCTAAACACGTGGCCGACACTATCTTGCTGGTGGGCTCTGAAACCAATGCGACCTGGGGCTTCGCCAAACCCCTCCTCGATGGAATGTCAGCAGCGGGCAAGCATGTCCACGTTGCCCCCATGAACGATCTCGCCGACCACTACCCCAAAGCGAGCCGCTTACTTATTCTGACATCGACCTATGGCGATGGAGATGCGCCCGCCTCTGCAAATCAATTTCTACAAAAGCTTGAGAAGCTAGCGACTTCGCCGGCAATGTCCTGGGCAGTACTTGGATTCGGCGATCGTCAATTCGGTAACTTCTGTGCATTTGCAGACCTAGTCACTGAGAAACTTAAGCAACGGGATTGGCCGCAAATTCTTGAAACCACCTATATCGACAGGCAATCCGGCCCCAGCTTTGAACAATGGGGTACTGTCCTCGGCGCAGCGATAGACACTCCACTGTCCCTCCACTACAAACCGCTTCCCCGCGCGACCAAATCACTTATTTTAATTGCTCGTAAGACCTATGGTGAGCAGGTAAACGCGCACACCTGTATTCTGCGATTCAAGCCAGCAAAACCCGGCAGATCGCTGCCCGCCTTCGCCGCAGGAGATCTAGTCGGCATCCTGCCACCGAACTGTGACGCCCCCCGTTTCTATTCACTCGCCTCAATGAATAAAGATGGCGTGCTTGAAATCTGCGTGCGGCGTCAAGAAGACGGACTTTGCTCTAACTTCCTGTACAACATGAAGATAGGCGAAAGCGCGAATGTCTTTATCCAGAAAAACACCCGCTTCAAACCTTGCCGGGGAAAAACGCCCATCATTCTCATCGGTGCCGGAACAGGCATAGGTCCACTAATTGGATTTATTCGCGCCAACACAAAACACCGCACCATGCACCTATACTGGGGTGGCCGCCTCGCGGAATCTGATTTCTTGTACCAAGAGGAATTGCAAAGCTATATCGACGACAAACGCCTTTCCCAGTTACATACCGCATTCTCCAGAAGCTCAAAGCCTGAGTATGTTCAAAACAAGTTACTAGACGACGCTGACCAGATTTGCACACTGTTTACCGAGAACGCACAAATCTTAGTATGCGGAGGGCGGCAAATGGCCACTGATGTTGCTACTGCCATAAATACAATATTGGCACCGCTGTCATTGGATGTTGCAACACTGAAAAAAGCGGGACGCTATTTGGAAGACACTTACTAAAGGAAACTCCTACTAAAAAGAAACCTAATTACTCTGTGATTTAGATGAGATAGCAGCAATTACTGGCCCAAAGCCGCTCCGCCAATACTTGCGCGACGCCTCTCACAAGCAAACAAAATCTTGTAGAGCAATCGAATTTAACTTGACGTCACCATAAAGCTCACTCAATATTAAACACCTGTTTAATATTGAGTGAGCGCAGCTTTGCTTTGCCTATGAACATTAGCCCAGCCCCCAGAAAACGTGGCCGCCCTAAAAAGAGCGAGGCCCCCGCCCTGTCCATCGAGCAACTGCTTGATGCATCGGCAGATATCTTCGCCCGCGATGGCTATGACGGGGTTTCGCTACGCAAGCTGCAAGACGAGTTAAATGTTAGCTACACCTTTTTTCACCACTATTTCAGTTCAAAAGAGCAACTGTGGCAGGCCGTTGTAGATCGCTTGTGCGGCGCAACCACCGCCAAGGTATTAGAGGCACTTCAGCACATTGATGACGACCACAATGAGCTAGACGCTCTGAAAGAAGGGATTGCGGTGTATATCCGCAGCGCGTTTGAACACCCTGCGCTCTACCATATTTGCCAGCAGGAATCTCTCCGCGAAGGCCCTCGCCTTAGCTACATTCATAAACATTATTTTGAGCCCGCCTGGCAGCTAATCAGCGATATGGTCGCCAAGGTAGATGACGTGGGTATTATCAAAGACATTCCTATAGAGACGCTGTTCTTTGTTGTGCAGTCCGCCACGGCACCGGTAGTGCAACTGCCTTTTTATCAGCGCCTCACGGGTAAAACCCGGCTAGACCCAGAGTTTGTAGAAACCCATATTCAACAATCCATAGACCTGCTGTTTCACGGCTGGCACAAATAACAATACGGAGACTAACATGAAGGCATCAGCTGATTATTTAAACCTGCCGCGCAAATCAACAGATAAGATTCTGCATCTGCCCGGTGACAACGGCAAGATGCCGGTTCTTGGCGACACCGTGGAATTTCTCACCGATTATTTGGGTTTGGTGTCGCGCAAGCACAAACTTTACGGCCCTATTTTCCGAAACAATGCACTGCTGCAACGCTCAGTCGCTCTGCTAGGCCCAGAGGCTAACGAGCTTGTACTGAAAGACAGCGATAAGATATTTTCAAGCAAAAAAGCGTGGGACCCAATTCTAGACAAGCTCTTCCCTGACGGCTTAATGCTGCGCGACTTTGACGAGCACCGTTTTCACCGCCGTATTCTGCAGGCAGCATTTAAGAAAGATGCCCTGCAAGGCTATCTCGACGATATGAATCCGCGGATGCGCGACGGGGTTGCGGCATTCCCCAAAAATGCCGAGTTCGGATTTAAAGACAGTATCAAATCACTTTTACTAGACGTTGCCGCCCAGGTTTTTATGGGCGTAAAAATGGGCGAAGAGGCCGACGCGATCAACAAGGGCTTTCTGCACGCAATGGAAGCCTCTATGGCGGTCGTAAAACTTCCGATTCCCGGCACCACCTGGCAAAAAGGTTTAAACGGTCGCAAAACGCTAAAGAACTTTATTGAAAAACATATCGAAGCCAAGCGCGCCACTGAAAGCAGCGATTTTTTCTCGCAGTTTTGCCACGCAAAAGACGAAGATGGCAATGAGCTAAGCAATGAAGCGGTGCGCGATCACACCATCTTTTTATTGTTTGCAGCCCACGACACCACCACCAGTACGCTGTGCTCAATTATTTACGCACTGGCCAAAAATCCCGAGTGGCAAGATATTTTGTACGAGGAGTGTAAGCTCATTGACGGCGACCATCTCAACTACGACGATCTGCCAAAACTCGACAAGGCCGCATTAGTCATGAAGGAAGCGCTGCGCATGTACCCGCCCGTGCCCGCCATTCCGCGCCGCTTAATTAAAGAAACCGAAATTATGGGCTACACCCTGCCTGCCAATACCGGCATTGGTATCTCGCCACTGTTCACCCACTACATGGAAGAATGGTGGAGCGAGCCGACCAAGTTTGACCCCGAGCGCTTTTCCGCTGAACGTGCCGAACACAAACGTCACCTATATCAGTGGATACCTTTCGGGGGCGGCGGTCACAAATGCATAGGTTTAAACTTTGCGGAAATGCAGGTTAAGTTGTTTATGTTCCACTTGCTTCGCAACTACAAAATCAGCACCAAGCCCGGCTACCAAATGAAATACAATGCGGTGCCCATCTCCTTCCCCACCGACGGCTTACCCGTAACAATTACGGCGAGGTAGTAGCACCTAGATAGCACCCCGCTGTGCGTCAGTAATACCGTGTTATTACTTACGCACAGCCACTTCTCCTCGGCAATCAGCCAAAGAAAAAAGCCTGCAATAAAGCCACCTAATTAACAGAACTGTTGATTAAAACATGTTGACGTTAACGTAAACTGCCGATAGAGTTGGCACATTCGATATCGCAGGGTAGCCGCAACCATGGCTGACAAGACTTACACCATCTCGGATTTGGCGTCAGATTTTGACGTAACGACCCGTACCATTCGCTTTTACGAAGAAAAAGGCCTGCTCACCCCTGTGCGCGACGGCCAAACTCGGATTTACAGCGCCGCCGACCGCATCAAGCTAAAACTCATTTTGCGCGGCAAACGCCTGGGCCTCTCGCTAGAAGACAGTAAAGACATTATCGAGATGTACGACCCCGAGCACGACAACAGTCCTCAGCTCATCAAACTCATTGAAAAAATACGTGAACGTCGCCGTCTGCTAAAGGAGCAACTCAAGCAGCAGCTGCAAGATCTTGAGGACATGATTTACGAGTTGAACGAAGCGGAAGATCGCTGCCAAGAAGCATTAGATGAAATGAATAAAAAGAATAGCTAACTCACATTTTCAGTAATTCCAAGGACAACACCATGAGCACTTCTTACCCCACATTGAATTTCGGCCTCGGTGAAGAGATTGAAATGTTGCGCGATGCCCCCCGCCAATTCGCTCAACAGGAAATCGCACCGCGCGCCGAAAGTATTGATAAAGACAATGCCTTCCCCATGGATTTGTGGCGCAAAATGGGTGACATGGGCCTGCTTGGCATCACTGTCTCTGAGCAGTATGGCGGCAGTGATATGGGCTATTTAGCCCACGTTATCGCCATGGAAGAAATCAGCCGCGCCTCTGCATCTGTCGGCCTGTCTTACGGCGCGCATTCAAACTTGTGCGTTAACCAAATTTTCAAGAATGGCAACGACCGCCAGCGCGAAAAATATCTGCCCAAACTATGCTCCGGCGAGCATATTGGCGCATTGGCCATGTCTGAGCCCAATGCCGGTTCAGACGTTGTCAGCATGAAACTGCGAGCAGATAAAGACGGCGACCACTATGTGCTGAACGGCAATAAAATGTGGATCACCAACGGTCCCGATGCCCACACCTATGTGATCTATGCAAAGACCGACATCCACGGCGGCCCACGCGGCATTACGGCCTTTATTGTCGAGCGCGACTACCCCGGCTTTAGCCGCTCACCCAAGCTCGACAAACTGGGGATGCGCGGTTCAAACACCTGCGAATTAGTGTTTGATAATTGCAAAGTCCCAGCGGAAAACATGCTTGGCAATGAAGGCGACGGCGTTAAGGTACTGATGAGCGGCCTCGACTTTGAACGCACCGTATTGTCAGGCGGCCCCACCGGCATCATGCAAGCCTGCCTCGACGTCGTGATCCCCTATCTCCACGACCGCAAACAATTCGGCCAAAGCATTGGTGAATTCCAATTGATGCAGGGCAAATTGGCAGACATGTATACCGAATTAAACGCCAGCCGCGCCTACCTCTATACAGTTGCAAAGGCCTGTGACAGAGGCGAAGCCAGCCGCAAAGACGCCGCGGCGGTTATTTTGTATACCGCAGAACGCGCCACCCAAATGGCCTTACAAGCAATTCAAGCCCTGGGCGGCAATGGCTACACCAACGAATTCCCCACGGGTCGTTTATTGCGTGACGCCAAGCTTTATGAGATTGGCGCTGGTACCTCTGAAATTCGCCGCATGCTGATTGGCCGTGAACTTTTCAAAGAAACTCAGTAAGCAAAGTAGAAGCCGTTAACCGAATTCGAAAACTAAATTAAATAGTTATAAGCACTATATAGGCACCGCGAACATGACTGTACTGACATCGACGATTAACCCACGCGATCCCAGCTTTATAGAAAATGCCGAGCACATGCAGGCACAGGTTGATGACCTTAAAAATCTGGTCGCGCACATCAACCAAGGTGGCGGCGAGAAATCCCAGCGCCGTCACACCGAGAAAGGTAAATTGCTGCCCCGCGAGCGCATCCACGCCCTGGTCGACGTCGGCGCGCCTTTCTTGGAACTGTCGCAACTCGCCGCCTATAAAGTCTATGACGAAGAACTCGCCGCCGCGGGTGTGAGCACCGGCATTGGTCGCGTATGCGGCCAAGAGTGCATGATCATCGCCAATGACGCGACCGTTAAAGGGGGAAGTTATTTCCCACTCACGGTGAAAAAACATTTGCGAGCGCAAACCATTGCGCAAGAAAATAATTTGCCCTGTATTTATCTGGTTGATTCAGGCGGCGCCAACCTGCCCCGCCAGGACGAAGTGTTTCCAGACCGTGAACACTTTGGCCGTATTTTCTTTAATCAAGCCAATATGTCTGCGATGGGCATTCCTCAAATTGCCGTGGTTATGGGCAGCTGCACGGCAGGTGGTGCCTATGTACCCGCCATGGCCGACGAGTCTATTATTGTCAGAGAACAAGGCACCATCTTTTTAGCCGGCCCGCCACTGGTGAAAGCCGCCACGGGTGAAGTGGTGAGCGCAGAAGATTTAGGCGGCGCCGATGTTCACTGTCGGGTGTCGGGTGTTGCCGATCATTACGCGCAAAACGATCACCACGCACTGCAACTAGCGCGCAATGCCGTTAAGCGCCTAAACCGTAACAAACGCATTTCACTGGATGTCAGTCCGAGTATCGAACCGGCATTACCGGCTGAAGAAATTTACGGCATCGTGCCAAAGGACAGCCGCAAGCCCTACGACGTTCGCGAAGTTATCGCACGTATTGTGGACGGTTCAGATTTTGACGAATTCAAAGCCCTGTTCGGCACTACCTTGGTGTGTGGTTTCGCCCGTATTTTTGGCTACCCTGTCGGCATTGTCGCCAACAACGGCATTTTATTTTCTGAGTCAGCACAAAAAGGCGCGCACTTTATTGAGCTTTGCGCACAGCGCAAAATTCCGCTGATATTCTTACAAAACATCACTGGCTTTATGGTTGGCCAGCAATACGAATCTGGCGGCATCGCCAAGCATGGCGCCAAAATGGTCATGGCCGTTGCCTGCGCCCAAGTGCCAAAACTAACGGTATTGATCGGCGGCTCTTTTGGCGCCGGCAACTACGGCATGTGCGGCCGCGCCTACGATCCACGTTTTATGTTTATGTGGCCCAACGCGCGCATCTCGGTAATGGGCGGTGAGCAAGCCGCCGGCGTTATGGCGCAAATCAAACGCGACCAGTTTGAGCGCGAAGATAAAAACTGGCCTGCCGAAGATGAAAAAGCCTTCAAGCAGCCGATTCTTGATACCTATGAAGAGCAGGGTCACCCCTACTTCGCCTCGGCGCGGCTTTGGGACGACGGCGTTATCGACCCAGCAGATACCCGCATGGTCTTAGGCTTAAGTTTGTCTGCCAGCCTGAATAAGCCGATAGAAGAAACCAAGTTCGGCGTGTTCAGAATGTAGGCAACTGCCACAAAGCCAAGTATCCGCATTCGCAATAGCGTAACTGTGAAAAACAAATTCGGGTAGCACCCAGGAAGCAGAAACATGTTTGATAAAATATTAATTGCAAACCGTGGCGAAATCGCCTGCCGTGTTATTAAAACCGCGCGCAAAATGGGCATTCTTACTGTTGCTGTGTACAGCGATGCAGACCGCAATGCGCTGCACGTCAGCATGGCCGACGAGGCTATCTATATAGGCGCATCTCCGGCGCGGGAATCCTATTTGGATGTCGATAAAATTATCGACGCAGCCCTCGTAACCGGCGCCCAAGCCATTCACCCCGGCTACGGATTCTTATCTGAAAACGCCGAATTCTGCCGTCGCTGCGCAGCGGAAAATATCGTATTTATCGGGCCACCAACCAGCGCTATCGTTGCGATGGGATCAAAGTCCGCCGCCAAACAAATCATGGAAAAAGCCGGTGTTCCACTTGTGCCCGGCTATCACGGCGATGACCAAGACCCCGAGATAATTCGCAAAGCCGCAAACGACATGGGCTACCCAGTGCTACTGAAAGCCACTGCGGGTGGCGGTGGCAAAGGTATGCGCCAAGTATGGAGCGCCGAGGAATTCGACAGCGCCCTGCAAGCGGCAAAGCGCGAAGCACTTAACGGCTTTGGCGACGACACCATGTTGGTCGAGAAATACCTCACCCAGCCCCGTCATATTGAAATACAAGTTTTTTGCGACAGCCACGGCAATGCCGTTTACTTATTTGAACGGGACTGCTCCATTCAGCGCCGCCACCAAAAAGTCATTGAAGAAGCACCCGCTCCCGGTTTGAGTGACGCGCTGCGCAGCGAAATGGGCGAAGCCGCGGTACGTGCAGCACAGGCGATTGACTACGTTGGCGCCGGCACTGTGGAATTTCTGCTGGACATCGACGGCAGTTTTTACTTCATGGAAATGAATACCCGCCTGCAGGTTGAACACCCTGTTACCGAAATGATTACCGGACTCGATTTGGTTGATTGGCAGCTCTGCGTTGCAGCCGGCGGCACACTGCCACTGCAGCAGAATGAACTGCAAATTAACGGACACGCCATCGAAGCGCGTATCTACGCTGAAGATCCTAACAATGAATTCTTGCCGCAAACCGGCACCCTTCACTTTTTAGACACGCCTGCTGAATCAGCAAACGTTCGGGTAGATACCGGCGTTCGTGAAGGCGACGAAGTCAGTGTGTTCTACGATCCGATGATCGCCAAGCTAATCGTTTGGGATACCGATCGCAGCACGGCCTTGCGTCGTTTAAGCACTGCGCTAAAGCAATACCGCATTAGCGGCGTCATTAACAATATCGATTTTCTTCATACCATCAGTCGTCACCAGGCTTTTGCAGACGCGGACTTCGATACCGGCTTTATCGGTAAACATGAAGAAAGCCTGCTTGATATGGCCAACACCCAAAGTCCAACAAGTATTGCGCTAGCGGCGCTGTATTTAGTGCTAGTGCAAAAGCAACGTATTCATCGCTTCGCGACCTCCAGCACTGACCCAAGCTCGCCTTGGAACAACCCTTACAACTGGCGCCCAAATCAAGCTGCCGAACATCGCTTTACGCTAAAGATGGGCGACGAGCTGTATCCCGTTTCGGTAACCGCGCAATCAAATGCTGACAATTCTGCGTTCGCCATTCGCTTTGCCGATACATCCTATATTGTTAACGGCAGCTTAGATGGGCGAAACATAAAAGCTGATATTAATGGCCACAAGGTGTCCGCGACCGTCGCGGCAAACCAGGGCAACTACTGTTTATTCAGCGCAGAACAGACCCTGAACTTCTCTATAGAGGGACCAGACCTGGGCGACAACAGCGATAACGCGGGGGAAAACCAACTCGTCGCGCCAATGAACGGGACAGTGGTCAGTCACCTGGTCGACACTGGCAGTACGGTAAGCAAAGGTACACCGCTGATGATTATGGAAGCGATGAAAATGGAGCACACCATTCGCGCACCCGCCGACGGTGTTGTAAATGTATTTTACTTCCAGGCCGGCGAACTCGTTAGCGGCGGTGCCGAACTCATTCAATTTGAGAGAACCGAATAAGAATGACTTTACCATCGGCCGCACGCATCGTTGAGGTCGGGCCTCGCGATGGCCTGCAAAACGAAAAGCGCTACTTCGATATCGGTGTTCGCACGCAGCTCATCAATATGCTTGCCGACGCCGGTATCAGCCATATCGAAGCCGGTAGCTTTGTCAGCCCAAAATGGGTACCGCAGATGGCAAATAGCGATCAGGTATTCACTGGCATAGAACGCAGAAGCGACACCTTTTACATTGCACTCGTACCTAATTTGCAAGGCTTCGAATTAGCAGTGCAAGCACAGGCCAACGAGGTAGCTATTTTCACGAGCGCCTCAGAAGCCTTTGCGCAAAAGAATACCAATTGCTCGATAGCAGAGAACTTAGCCCGTTTCAGCCCCATTCTCACTAGGGCAAAGCAAGAAGGCATTCCCGTTCGCGGCTATGTTTCTTGTATCGCGGGCTGCCCCTACGAAGGTGATATTGCACCTGAAGCAGTGGCGAATCTTGCGGCTAAACTCATCGCCATGGGCTGCTACGAAATATCGCTGGGCGACACCATCGGCAGCGCCACTCCTGAACAAACCACGCAAATTCTTAAGGCCGTAATACAGCAGGTGCCGGTAGCAAAACTCGCCGTGCATTTTCACGATACCAACGGTCGCGCCCTAGACAATATTCGCACCGCGCTTGAGTTTGGCGTCACGGTAATTGATAGCGCGATTGCCGGCTTAGGTGGCTGCCCGTACGCCGAAGGCGCCTCTGGCAATGTCGCTTCTGAATCGGTAATTGCGCTGTTGAACGAGCTCAATATCGAACACGGCATCGATCTCACTAAACTGTTGAAGGCAAGCGACTTCATTCAAGCTGCGCTAAGCAAGACACAATAAATTTCACACCTTAAGATTAAAACAGCAGGACATATGTAATGGCTGAGCGTTTATGGCAAGCATCCCAAGACAGAATTGAGAGCGCCAACATCACCGCTTTTCAGAAAAAAGTTAGCGCTGAAAATGCCATTAACATCAGCAGCTATGACGAACTGTACAACTGGTCTCTAGCCTTTCCAGAAAAGTTCTGGCCAGCGGTGTGGAGCTTTTGCGACGTGCGCAGCTCAGCGCCCTACCACTCTGTCATTAGCAAAGGAAATACGTTTGCCGACACACAGTGGTTCGAGGGCGCAAAACTTAACTTTGCTGAAAACCTACTGCGCCGTCGGGACGACACATGCGCCATTGTGTCGCTATTAGAAAACGGCCAGCGTCGCAGTATTTCCTACGCCGAACTCTATACACAAGTTGAGCAATTGGCGGCCGCGCTTCGCGATCAAGGTGTTAATGCAGGCGATCGCGTCGCCGGTATTATGCCCAATATTCCAGAAGCGCTTATAGCCATGTTAGCCACTACCAGTATCGGAGCGATATGGTCATCGTGCTCACCCGACTTTGGTACCCAAGGCATCCTGGATCGTTTTGCACAAATACAGCCTAAAGTACTATTTTGCAGCGACGGCTATTATTACAACGGCAAAACCATCCACTCCTTAGCTACGGTAAAGTCCGTCGCAGAGCGAATTCCCGAACTGAATAAAATTATTGTTGTTCCGCTTATCAATGAACGTAGTGACTTAAGCGACATACCCAACAGCATCAGCTTTCCGCAGTTTTTATCGGACGCGCCACAAACAGCGCTGCACTTTGAACAGCTCCCGTTCAATCACCCTCTGTATATTATGTATTCCTCGGGCACGACAGGCGTACCAAAATGCATCGTACACAGCGCCGGCGGCACCCTGCTCCAACACCTTAAAGAACACAGCCTGCACACTGATATAAGCGCGAACGATGTGCTGTTCTACTACACCACCTGCGGGTGGATGATGTGGAACTGGTTGGTGTCTGGCCTAGCATCTGAATGCACGCTGGTGCTGTACGACGGCTCCCCTTTAGCTGGTAATAACACGCTGTTGCTCGACGCCATTGATAGCGAGGGCATCACCGTGTTTGGTACTAGTGCGCGATATATCGCCGCTGTGGATAAGGCCGGTATCAAACCCCGCGAATCCCATTCGCTGGCAAGTTTGAAAACAATCTTGTCCACCGGCTCACCACTCAGCGACGAAAGTTTTAATTATGTTTATCGCGATATAAAAGCAGATGTGTGCCTGTCTTCAATCAGCGGCGGTACCGACATCATCTCCTGCTTTGTTCTAGGCAGCCCGATTCTTCCGGTTCACTCCGGCGAAATACAATGCCGTGGCTTGGGCATGGCAGTGGAAGTTTGGGACGATGAAGGCAATGCAGTCCATCAACAAAAAGGTGAATTGGTTTGCACCGCACCCTTCCCTAGCTGCCCCATCGGCTTTTGGAACGACAGCAATGGTGAAAAATTCCACGACGCCTACTTTGCCACTTATCCTGGCATATGGGCACACAGTGATTACGCAGAAATAACGGAAACCAACGGCGTCATCATTCACGGCCGCAGCGACGCTGTACTTAACCCCGGCGGCGTGCGTATCGGCACCGCAGAAATATATCGTCAAGTAGAAAAGATTAGCGAGGTCGTCGACTCAGTCGTCGTTGGTCAGAGCTGGCAGAGTGATGTGCGGGTAATCTTATTTGTCGTTTTAGCAGACAAGCTGAGCTTAGATGATTCGCTAATTCAAACTATCAAAACCACTATTCGCAGCAATACCACACCCAGACACGTGCCTGCAAAAATAATACAGGTGCGCGACATACCCAGAACGATCAGCGGCAAAACCGTTGAGCTTGCAGTGCGTGAAACCATTCACGGCCGCCCCGTTAAAAACACTGATGCACTGGCCAATCCAGAGGCACTGAACTACTTCAAAGATCTGACGGAATTAGCAAGCTGACATAGCGGTCTAGGGGATAATCAACACGTGCAAGAAAAAAACTATCACAGTGACTACTCCTCTTAAGCCTTTGCAATGAGGTATGCACCTGCACAAACCATAAAGCCACCAGCCGTGTTTTTCACAGCGCGCTCTTTTTCTAACCCTCTTGCGAATGACACGACCCTCATTGCCGAATAGGCATAGCCGAGTTTGACACCACCAACCGCGACGATGGTCACAAGAACAACGATAGTGATATCCGACGTATTAATGGTGGCCAAATCAACAAAAGCAGGAAACAGGCTCGCATAAAATAATATGGCCTTCACATCGCCAAGTGTAAGGATTAATCCCGAGAGAAAACTTGCTGACAATGTAGATCCAGACCGACCAGAAGCCGCTACTAGCGATGAAGGTTTCGATCTTAAAAGGCTTATGCCAAACCAGATTAGGTAGACACCTGCCAAATACCTCAGACCGAGAAACAAACTCCCCATCACGTCGGCTAGCGCAGCCATGCCAAGAATAGCGAGAAAAACAAAAACGAGATCACCAACTACGATTCCGGTGACAACAGCAACACCGTTTAAAAATCCCGCTGTCGAAGATCGTACGACAACCAAGGCGACGCTAGCGCTCGGAACAAGTGACAAAGCCACCATTGCGGTAAATAGAATTATTATCTCAACCAGGCTCATAGTGATCTCTAGACTTAACGTCTTCAGGAAAAACCCAAGTCCAATAATCTTTGGCGTCCAGGTGCTACCTTTTCAAAATACGGCTGAACATACGATACCCGTGCTTGGTATATACCATCATAATACTAGGGGGAATTATTAAGCGGCAACCCCGAATAAAGCACCCACCCCAGCGGTCAAGCACATTGCGAGCACCCCCCAAAAAGTAACCCGAGAGACCGCGACTATAACGGGCGCACCGCCAGCTTTCGCTGCCAAGAAGCCAAGCAAAGCAAGGAATAAGAGCGCGCTGATTGACACAGCAAGCATAAGTCCAGACGCGGGGAACAACAGTACAACGATTAGAGGTAAAGCAGCGCCCAGTGAAAATGTCGCTGCCGACGCGAACGCCGCCTGAATTGGTCGAGCCGTCGATATTTCTGAAATACCAAGTTCATCACGTGCGTGCGCGCCAAGTGCATCGTGCTTCATCAATTGAGTTGCCACTTTGCTTGCAAGTACCGGCTCTAATCCGCGACTAACGTATATCTCAGTCAACTCCGCCTGCTCTTGACCTGGTGAATTGAGTAACTCCCTACTCTCTCTGGCAAGATCAGCTCGCTCTGTATCTGCCTGGGAACTGACAGACACATATTCACCTGCTGCCATCGACATCGCACCCGCAACAAGACCGGCAACCCCCGTAAGTAATATCGTCGCAGAATCGGCTCCCGCTGCCGCCACGCCCAAGACTAGACTAGCGGTAGATACAATCCCATCATTTGCGCCGAGAACGGCGGCACGAAGCCAACCGATTCGCTCGGTCCTGTGTTTTTCAAAATGCGTCATACCAATCTCCCGCTATTAGTAGACAAAACAAGCAGATCATCGCACGAGGCGTGACAAAAGTATCGTTTGAATAGAGAGCAGAAGAAAAACTCATCGCGTATTTGTCCTATGCAAGTATCTGGATCAATGTAGCGCTCTTACAACTGGAAACCCACCATAAGATTGTTTGCTTCCGTAAAGAAAAACGTCTGCATTGTAGAAAGCACAACAAGAAGTATTACGACGATAAGGATGAGGCAGGACTTTTTATATCCAGATCATCGGCGATGGATACTAGCTTAAAACAACATCGGCTGTATTAGCGATGTTGTTTTATTCGCTCCCGCGCCTATTAACGCGGCGCATCGCCTTTGGGCTTGTCCGTTTCAGCAGACGCATTTTCACGCATCATCGGCGCTAGCACCGGCTGAATAATCTTTAATAGCTGTGTTGCCAAGCCACTGGTGAATTCAAAGCCACCAGACGTGGCGCCGCCAACATGGGCGAGGATTACCCCAAAAAAGCGATCACCAATATAGAAGGAAAATATCGCATTGCGGTTTACCGATTCTTCGGCGATAAGGCGCCCGCCAGCGCCGTATGATTTTATTTTGTGGTCGCCCGTTCCGGTTTTGCCACCGACTTGAATGGGCTTGCCGCTGGCATCGAGGAATAAGCCTTTTAAACGTCTTGCGGTGCCGTTCTCTACAACCCCCGCCAGGGCATTGCGTACAGTCTGGCTAATCTCAGATGACAAGACTCGCTCCCCGACCGGCGATGCACGTTCAAACGCGGTTTCGTAAGGTGTTCCACTAGCAAATTTGAGGCTATCGATCTGTCTAAACGGCACTCTAATACCGTCGTTGACGAGTATTCCCATCAGCTCAGCCAAGGCCAAGGGGCGGTCAGCCGACGCACCCAGGGCGGTAGCATAAGAGGCAATTAAACTGCCGAAGGGGTAACCCATACGCTTCCATTGATGGTGTATTGCAACGAAGGCATCGCGCTCTAACAGGATGCGAATGCTGCGATCCTGAGCCCGCTGTTTGCGCGATTTAGTCAACCACGAGTAGGCGTCTTGACGCACCGCTGCACTCGCCTCAACAATAGTGCTATGCGAGGGGTTGTCGTTTTCTAATAGGTATCTAACCAACCACAGTTCAAGTGGATGAACACGTGAAAGATAGGCGCGATCATTGCTGTTAAAGCGCTCTGGATCGTACTGCCTGTACAGCTTGTCGACATCCGCTTCGGCGAGCTCATCAGCACTTAAGCGCATAGTCAAAAACGAGTTCAAGGCTGCCACATCGGCGTCGGGACGAACCGAGCGAAACGCCATTGTTAAGCGCCCGGGAAACGGCTTAGTACGACTAGCGAGATGCTGAAGTATGCTCGGCGCATTCAATTGTTTGTATTGGTTGTAGAACTGATTTAGATAAATATTGCCCTCTAGATCCGCAAAGCGGTAGAGGTAATCCTGTCTGCGTGGCTCACCGCGATCGAGCAACACTTCACGAGAGCCTGGAATTTCTAAGGTGTAGTAGCGTGCGACGTCGCGCATCATCCGAACAAACACCAAGTTCACCGAACGATACAAGGCGTCGGCCACCGTCAGCGTCCGCGAATTATCTAATTTGTCGAAATTGCCGAATTTATGCAGACCGCCAGCAGTAAAAAATGACTCGCCGGGATTCGCGGAATACTTGCGCTGCATAGCGGCATCCAGCAACGCCATTAATTCAATTTTAGGATTGGCAATTAATTGATCTATGGTCCAACGACGGAGAGGGTCTTCGGCAACATTGCGCGCGAATAATAAGTCTTTTGACGAAAACTCGCGGTACTTGAGATACACCTTTTCAATGATATCAAGATAGGTAATAAGGGTTCGTAATTTGGCGGTGGAACCCAAATCTAATTTCGACCCTGTGTTCATATCAAAGGGCATATTCAAGTTGTCAGTTTGAACACGCAGCACATTGCCTCTAGGCGTGCGCTCATAGAGCAGCACACTGTAACTCAAGGCGCTTAGCTGCCCTTCCCGCAACAAGCGCTCGCCCATCAAGCCGGAATCTTTGGCGTAATCTAAATTGGTTGCTTGTTTTAGTAAGCTTTCTACCTTGGCCTGGGTCTCACCGGCAATCGTGGTATTCACGGTAAGATCTAAACGGTCCAAGGTGTATAGGCTATTCACCCCTAAGCGCGTCAGTAACTCATTGCGCACATTATTAATGGCCTTTCTTTCAACGAAGCTTGTGGGCGGCAAAACCTCACGGCCCACAAAGGTCAGTTGTTGGGTAATAGCTGCGTCGCGCAATGCAGCGCCTACAATGCCATTCTTTGCCAATATACGCAGATACGATGTGGTCAACTTTTCGAGTTCATCGCGTCCTTCTAGCAAATAGTAGGACGGCCTGCGCTGCGACAATAATAAGCTGAGCGCCGCTTTGTACACCCTCGCCTTTTCATTTATACCCACGGTATCGCTGGTCGAGGTTAAAACGTAATTGGCGTATTTTAAATCGATGCCATACCACCGCTTCAAGCCATCGCCAATACCATGAATCTCACCGTAACCAGCGCGACCTGACAGCGGTGTTGAGTTTAGGTAATCGAGAACGATCATTTTTCTGGCGTCGCGACTACTTTTGTCAGAGTGATAATAGCGGACACTGGCCGAGACCAGCTGACGCAGTTTTTCATTGTGATCAGAGGTAAGCCCGCGTGGCGAATAGCGGTACTTTTCCATTTGGGTCGCGAGCGTGCTCCCCCCCGGCCCAGACTCGCCTGGATGGAGTACCCGCGAAAATGCCGCTTGCGTTAGTCGGTCCCACTCCACAACAGGGTTTTTGGTGGGACTTTTCTCCACCAGCAATTCGCGGTTCTCTATAAACAGCAGCGATTTTAATAATAGCGGTGGAATTTCTGCATAGTTGCGAAAATAACTTTGCGGCTCACGGGCTGAGAAAAGCGTCGATCCGTTTTCACCAAATATGGTGAGCCCTGTCTGGGGCGGAGTTTGGTATGGCGGATTTCCGCCCCAGCGGCTATATCGCATCAGAGGTTCAGCAAATCGCGACTGCTTACTGATATCGAAGCCGTTTTGCTGCAGGCGACTACTAAAGTCTGGCAGACGGGTATAGCCGTTCTGGATGTTGTAGGGTCCGTGGCTAGGAAAGGCGATGGAGTCTGAGGGGCCGTCCTTTATCTCGTAGTCGAGACTGGCCGCAAACTTGGTGAAATAATGAGACTGAAAATAAGACGTATTATATTCGAACGTCACCAGCCCTATTAAGGCCACCAGGACAAATAACACCGCGAATAAACAGTACTTTTTAGCGCGCTTCCATGTAATCACAATAGTAAAGCCAAACTCCGTCTAATAACGAAAACCACTATACCGCAGTTAATGATCCAAGTGCCAAAACTGACCACGGTTTGTGGTCCAGTTTGGAGCGGCAGCATAATCTAGGTGCAAGTTATTCGATAGAGCTGGCGCTACTATATTTAGTGTAATTAAGCACGCTGAAAGCGAGGGCTCAAGGGCGAACAATAGCCCTTATGCCAGCAAACTCCGCTGTTCTTGATAATCCTTCTCAATAGCCTCATCTAAGATGTCTAACAGACCAGCACGCATCTTCAGTTTAGTCGCCAAATGCGCCGCCATATTGAGCCCTGCCAGACGCTGAGCTTCGCTCTGTACAGCTTCCATCAGCTGATCTGCAGCCACTATTTTATCCAGAATACCGGCGCTCAATGCCTCAGCCGGTGAGAACATTCTCGCGGTAGCAATCGCGCTCTGAAAATAAGATGGATTTAAGCGGGCACGCGGCAACTCCACCCCAAAATGATGCATGGTCATTCCGATTTGCACTTCATTCAAACCAAGCTGAAAAGGACCATCAACACCAATCCGAACATCACAGGCCATCAGTAGAAAACAACCCTGTGCGATGGCGTGGCCTGTGCACACACCTAACACTGGGGTCGGAAACGCAAGTAAACGGCGGCACAACGTTGACCCCGCCTTCACCATTTCAACGCCAGCGGCCGCATCCGCCTGAAAAACCTTCAAATCGAAACCGGCAGAAAAAATACCAGGCTGACCTACAATCATCACCACGGCTTGATCTTGCTCTGCGCGATCCAAGGCTGCGTCGATAGCGGCAATGTGATCGGGCGACATCGCATTAACCTTGCCATTGCGCATACTTATCGTCGCAACTTTTCCGTCTAGCTGGTAATCCACTAAATCACTCATTCTCACCCCGTGTTATCACTGAAAACATATATCGCTTCATTCTATGTAATCCACTCGGTTCCTGCCAGTCATTAAATACAGCGATCGCACTATCTTGGCTTGATTCCCACACTGCCCCAACAGTTGCACTGAACATTGATTCATCGATATACCGTTAAATCATTGGGTGGCCTAGCCCTCGGAGTAAGTCATGCCGCGCTGCAACTATTGCGATAATCGACTCACATTGCCGCGCAATTGAACCCTGGATAGCTACGCAGCAGCAGAACAAATGCAGGATGTATCTCGGGACCGTCTTTACACTTGGCGAGATATACGTCTTGATCAGTTGAGTAATGGCGGGAAAGTTATCCCTGAAACGGGGGCACTGGC
This sequence comes from uncultured Zhongshania sp., assembly GCF_963975605.1. NCBI lineage: Bacteria > Pseudomonadati > Pseudomonadota > Gammaproteobacteria > Cellvibrionales > Spongiibacteraceae > Zhongshania > uncultured Zhongshania sp. Next base: position 20,611 of record NZ_CAXBHN010000032.1, read on the forward strand.
GAATTCTGCTGCGAGGGGCAGCGTACTTTGACGATACCTACAACTGGTATTGCCACTACGACTCAAATATATAAAACTGCAACCCAACTGCTAGTTTGCCAACAACTCATAATTAGAAGATAACGCTATGAAGTTTGTAGAAGAACACATTTTTGACTCCCCCCTTGAAGCCGTAGAGCGCATGTATTTTAACACCACATTCTGCCCACGTAAGTATGAAGAACTGGGATTGGAAGATATCAAGATCGTAGACAGTAGCGACGATCCAGTGCAGTATTTTGTCGACTGCAGCTTTGTCATGGAGCCCTCGCTACCACTGCCAGGCTTCGTCAAGAAATTTCTACCCGGCGGGCAAAAAATTAGCGTTCGTCAGGTAGACCGCTGGAATACAAAAACCGGCAAAGGCGAGCTCGAGATTCAGCTCCATGGCTTGGAAAAAGTACACATCCACAGTGTAATGACGCTAAAAGCCCATGAACGTGGCGCCATCAACATTATGCAGTGGACTGTGGAATGTAAAATTCCTTTAATTGGCAACAAACTAGCCGATTTTCTTGGAAAAGATATTCGAAGCAAGTCAGCGGACGACCACGCGGCTAGTGTCAAGATTCTTCAAGACTATCTCTAGCCGACTTCGTGTGCCCAGAACGATGCCCGGGTGCGTCGTTCCAACTGCAACGCTTTCGGCGACAACAAGATGGACGCGCGAGGGACATAACACGCCCTCGACTACGTCCTTGACACGATAATATATCCTGATGGCCTAGCTTGTATATTTAGGCAAGGTCTCGCGCTTGTTTTCGAATGCCGCCACTTACTCTAATCAACAAAGCGCTTGCGGTATTCAGCAAACTGCGCTTTTAGACCCTCTTCCGTTAAGCCAAACTGCTCAAGCGTATATTCGTGGCTGGGGCGACTGTCGCGGCGATTGTCTTCTTGGTGCTTTTCCATCGCTGCGCGGGCAGTATCAGTGAGGTCCATATCGATAAAGTCATAGACTTTTTTCACTGACGACAAGGGGTCGACAACGGTGTCTTTATACCAAACATCGAGAAAGGACTGCGGCTGTTTATCTCTCACTTGCAAAGTGTGCAAGGTTCCCCGTGCGTACTTCGCCGCCCACTGCTCACCCACAACTTTGCCATCGACATTGTCGCTGCACATAATCCACAGGTTGTAGTTCATGCTCGCCGCAGACGGAATCGTTTGCAGCGGATCGCGATGGGTCTGCACAATCTTGGCGTCGGGAAATACGCTTAACAATGTAGCAATATGATGAATATGATGCGGGGTTTTTAATAACCAGCGTTCCGCGACTTGACCACTGCGTTTTTTCTGCCACTGCAAACACTGCAATAAGCGCTTTAAGTATTGGTAAGCTGGCGTATTGTCATGCTCGTCATTCCATTTACCGTAGCCAGGCACATTGCAAAACGCGTCCGGCACCGTGCTGTAAAAGCTGTGCTCAAGAAGCATTATATCTTCGTCCGCAGCAACAGGGTCCATGGGGTGAATAGCAGCCAGTTCCGGGTTGGCTGCCAACATGCCCGCCACTTCCTCTTCAGCAGATGTTATGCGCGCATCCTTACTCTTAAAATCCCAATCCAACTCCGGCGCCGGATTACGCACCTCATACCAAAGCGGCGCATAGAAGCGCTTATCTGCGGCGAGTATGCGGTGAAAAAAAGTCGACCCTGTTCTTTGCAAGCCGATGATAACAACGGGGGAATTAATTTCCTCGTCAAGAATCTCGGGATGCTTTTCAATCCAGGCCTCAACTCGCAGGCGATTAATTAAAATATTAAGAATGCGCTGATACTGACCAAAGCGACCGCCGGCATTTAAATCGGCTTCTTCGTTCAAGGATGCGACTAGCACCTTAAGCGGCTCCCGAAACGACTCGTCACCAAAGTCATGCAAGCCAGTCGTGGTCATTGCCTCTGCCATTAAGGTTTCTGCAGAAAGGTCAACTTCGGGTATAACAAATTCTGTGCTCAAAATACTTACTCCTAGACTCTGCTAATTCATTTTATTTTTGTGCTAGCTCAGCCAACTTAACCACAGTACAGCGCGGATGCACGATGCGATCGGCACCAATCCAACGGAAAGCCATAGTTCCCTCTGCGTGGCCAGTGGTATCCAGCCAGTTATTGCATCCAGGATCTTGACTCGACACCACGATACTTACACCACCCCCGTCTCGATATTTTGCGGTGTGCTTATTGACGTGGATCTGTACGTAGCGATATTCCAATGACTCCATCCAGTAATTATTTAACTGGAAATTCCAGTTATCACATTGCGGAATATCGTCAATTTCAATTAGCAGCGCCTCGTCGGCAGCCAAATTAAAATAGCCGTGATAATAGAAAATATTCGGATCGCCACCCAGCTTTTGGCAATACTCCTGATCAGCTGGCGGCAGGCTATTGGGGTTTTCTTTAAAGCCCTTGGCCCAATCAGCAAACAGGGTTGCAGTGCCTTTTACAAACGCCGCCGTGTTAGCGAGATCCGCCTTTAACTTAGCACCTGTGAGTGGCGCAGGTTTGCTATTGGCGCTATCAAGGCGGGTAATTTTCAAGTCGGCAAAAATTTCAGTGCTGCGATCTAAATAGGTTTCACGCACTAGCACCGCCAACGTATCCTCGGTGATCTTTAGCCAGTTACCCGGCTTGGGTGTTTGCGACAGAATCACATCGACGGTGCCATCGGCATTTATTTCCAGACCACTATGGGTGTCAATCGCCCCCACCGAACGCATATTTCCGTCTGCTTCTTCGTAGCCACCCGCTATCGCGATAAAACCTAAATAGGCAACTGTGCCGCGCGGACCGCTTATGAGGTAGTCGTGCGCGCCGTTTATCTCAGCGCGCAGGTAGTGATTGTCTGGATTATCTGCGCCGATTTTGGCGGTTTCATGTGACGGTCTGTAAAAGCTGGGAAAATCGCGATCACTGCATTCCATGAACATGTCTAAAGCAATGCGAGTTAGGCGAGTTAAATAGCGCCAACCCTCTGCACGACTTAAATCATCGATTGGCGCCTCAGGACGAATAATCTGCTGGCCGGCGGCTTTTAGCTCGTCGCAAAACGCCTCCCACGCGTCAATATCAACAAGCGGATTTGGGGTGTTTTCTGGCATCTGACTACTCCTGTTATTATCAACTTCATTCTGGCAGCAAGATGCGTATTCTTGCATCACCCAGACAGGTGACTCAGATCTGAGCGGCCAAGACTACCAATCAAACTGAGGGGCTAGCCCGTCGCGCACAGCACGCTGCCACCCAAGACCATCTATCAATTCGCCACTGTCGTCTAAAGGTGGATAAGCCAAACCATTTTCGCGGCAGTATTCGCTGACTTTTGGCTGCGCCCATTCAAACAATATTCGCTGATAGCTAGCATCATCTATACGCCGCTGAGAGTACATACCCGCATTTTGACGCTGTCGCTCTGCTTCAGCCAATATAATGCCCGCTGCCACCGAAACATTAAAAGACTGCACCATGCCGCGCATGGGTATCGTAATGTGGGCATCGGCCAATGCACAGCCTGCCTCGCTCACACCCAGCTTTTCTGCCCCCAACAATATCACTGTGGGGCGCGTGTAGTCCGCCTCTCTATAGTCCACAGAATCGCTGGCCAAATGCGTCGCCAACACTTGATAACCTTGGGCTTTCAATGGCGTCAACGCAGCGGTGACATCAGGCTGACGGCGCACCGCCACCCAACTGTGAGAGCCCATCGCGGTGCCGCGAAACGCCTTGTAATCCTTATCGGGCATGGCGCAGTACATGGTGCCAATGCCCGCCGCATCAGCGGTGCGGACAATAGCTGATAAATTCCGGCTTTTGTGAACATTGTCAGTCACAATTGTCAGGTCTGGCTGTCGGCACTCGAGCACCTGACGCAGCCGTTTATAGCGTTCTGCTGTCATGCAGTTTGCCTCTACAAGTAAAAACTAATCTAGGGGGCCTCAATAACCGCCATGGTCAAACGCGATACGCAGACGGTTTTATCGGCATCATCGGCGATACGAATTTCCCATACCTGGGTACGACGCCCCACATGAACCGGCCGCGCTACGCCTGTTACCAAACCCGAGCGCACCGAGCGTATGTGATTGGCGTTTATATCCAAACCGACACAAGCCATGTCCTTATCGCAGGCAATATTCGCCGCGAAGCTTCCTAAACTCTCCGCCAACACCACCGAGGCACCACCGTGTAAGATACCCATGGGTTGATGGGTTCGCTTATCGACAGGCATCGTACCAACCACGTAATCCGCGCCAATTTCGGTGATGACTATTCCCAAAGTATCGCCAATAGTATTCACCATCATGGCATTTGCCTGGTGTAAATCTAAGCTTTGCTTCCATATCGTCATAGTACAAATTCTCACCGTATTAATGTGTGCCATAGTATTGAAAACGCTAGCGCAGAAGCTTACCCCCCTCAATGAAAAGATCCACTGGAAATTAAAGTTTACTCTGCTAACATGGGCGCAATAATAGCGACTAACCCCACCCGGAGGAAATCCCATGTCAGCAATCCCAAGAACGGTCTATGAAGAGGAACACGAGCTGTTTCGCAGCTCAGTAAAAAAATTCCTGGAAACGGAAGCGGCGCCCTACCACGCCCAGTGGGAAAAAGACGGACAAGTTGACCGCGCGCTGTGGTTAAAAGCAGGTGAACAAGGTTTTCTATCTCCGAGCGTGAAGGAAGAGTACGGCGGCGTCGGCGTCGACTTCCGCTATAACGCCATTGTCGATGAAGAATGTGGCCGCTCTGGCTTTACTGGTATTGGCTGGGGCTTGCACTCAGATATCGCGGTACCTTATATCGAGCGCTACGGCAGTGAAGAGCAAAAGCAAAAGTATTTGCCAAAATGCGTGTCTGGCGAAATCGTAATGGCAATCGCGATGACAGAACCCGCCGCCGGCTCTGATTTACAAGGCATCAAAACCACCGCCGTCAAAGATGGCGACGATTATATTATTAATGGCTCAAAAACCTTTATCACCAACGGCCAACACGCTGACTTGGTTATTGTGGTAGCGAAAACGGATCCCACCGCTGGCGCCAAAGGCATTAGCCTGTTTTTACTAGAAGCTGGCACCCCTGGCTTCGAAAAAGGTAAAAACCTCGAAAAAATTGGTTTAAAAGCACAGGACACCTCCGAGCTGTTTTTCCAGGATGTTCGCGTTTCAAAAGACCAATTATTGGGTGAAGAAGGCATGGGCTTCATCTACATGATGCAAGACCTTCCCCAAGAGCGCTTGAATGTATCGATTATTGCAATAGCCAACGCAGAGTCGATCCTAGAGCAGACCGTTAACTACGTAAAAGAACGCAACGCCTTCGGTAAGTCGATCGCCACCTTCCAAAACACCCAATTTAAATTGGCCGAACTGGAAACCCAAGTGAGCGTGGCAAGGGTCTTTTTAGATCGCTGCCTGGAACTTCATATCGAACACAAGTTTGATTCAGTAATGGCTGCCAAAGCCAAGCTGATGACCACCGACCTGCAGTGCAAAGTGATCGACGAATGCCTGCAATTGCACGGCGGCTACGGCTTTATGTGGGAATACCCAGTGGCACGCGCTTTTGCAGACTCACGGGTACAACGCATATACGCTGGTACCAACGAAGTCATGAAATTGATTATCGGCAGAGACTTACTTAAATAACATTACGCCCCCTTATTATTTTTCCGCAACTGTATAACGTCGCTCTTTAATAGCGTCGTTATACAGTAAAACACTCAACAATAATCTTGCGACAGGCTCTGTACTTAAACCCCACCCACTCAAGATACACACAATTATATTTGTGAGTCTTTGCGTCACCTAAATAAGCGACTTAGACAAAACGTATAACATCGTCTTTCGGCTAAATCCCACTCTATAATATGGGAGTTGCATTGACGCAGGCGAAGGCGGTTTCGGATAATAAGTGCAATTGGTAAGAAGGAGGCCAGCTGGTAGAGTCG
>NZ_CAXBHN010000033.1:0-21776 GCF_963975605.1 uncultured Zhongshania sp.
CTCGCGGGCTATTAGTTCGCCAAACCGGGCTGACGCTATCGGTAATGCTTATCAGAGTGCGATAAATTATTCTCCTGCGGCATTGTCTGTTGCGGAGTCGATTATGTTTCCGGGCGCGTATAAATCGACTGATGAGCTGTCTGCGATATACGCACGTAGCGCAAAAAGAATGGCGTCCCGAGGTATTACAGTTGTCTAGCCACCACGCTTTACGCTACATCCTGCCAAACCGATGGCAACATAAGAAAACATAAGTCGTTGATAATTAGCGGATTATGAATCGATGGAGTCAGAGTCGTTGATCTGGCATTCAGGTATTAAATTGCTGTGTCGGTTGATAGTGCCTGCCATTTCGGCATCAATCCGACTGAGGTGCTGTACTGGTGCACGCTGAGTCACGGGGTCAGGTCTTGAGTCGTGACTTTGTGTTAGCCCCCTGCAATACTGGTGAATTCGGGTTGTAGGTTTGTATGAGCATGCAGAGTTGAATCCTACGGTTTGGTGCCATCAATCGTAATGATTTGATTGGTATCAATCTGCAGGTCGACTTCGTCTTCCCATCTATCGATTATCGTAATGACAGTGTCATCGTCAATGTAAATGCTTTCGCCAACGCGTACAGTGAGTACTAGCATGTTTGATCCTCCGTGATCTATGCCTGTAGAAATATAGCAGCTTATGGCTGTGTTGGCCTCCTTACCAAGCGCAGCTGTCCGTTGTCGACAACGGCATAAACCCCGATCTTAGTTAAGCACCCTTGCACCGCCATCCCGGCGGGCACATATTGCCACTTCGGCATCAGTCCGACTGACGTGCTGTATTGGTAAATATCCAGCTTCACCGGCGTGGCGCCGCTTATCTCGCGTGCATCCTCTAAATCAATGAACCCTTTCCACGGCACCCGCTTAAAATCACCGTCCTTTTTCAGCACGGGCAAGTATTCGTGATCGGGCGCGCTCGCCTCGCTAACGGATTTGAAAACGGCGTTGTAGCGGTATCTTAGCTGTATCATGCTGTGAATATATACAGTATTTTGTGCGCGAGCAATTTGGTGTGATGGGCGGGTGTTAAAGGCCGCCTGACCCACAAAATGGATCAGGCGGAAAGGGTTTACGACATTAATAATAAATGTCGCCAGATATGATCTTGGTAAATGTGAGGGCAGAGAGCTAAAGTAATCTGCACCACATTCGCTAAGATCGAGAAGGTTAACTCAATTGCTGTTAAAGCAATAAGCATAACGCAGTCCTCTTTAATTTGAATGAAATCTAGCCAACAGCACTCTGATTGGCTATGATTCCGTTGTAACACCTTGGGTCTAGTTTGACGGCGAGATCCCAAGAACCTGCGCCCCTTCTAGAAGGGGCCATCTATTTTCAGCGTTACGCGCTAATTCTTCCTCCCTGTAACCATCTTTTGATATCCCGATTATTAAACTCGTCCCTTAAATAAAGCAATTGAAAATCCAACATTTGGACAACTTGTGGGTGTAAACTCGACTTTTACTCGCCAGCAGCTAGCTTGAGTGCTTAAGATTTGCTTAAGTTGATTTTATTTAATTCTTAAGGCATTGATTTGTAATGGGAATTAATTTTAGTCCGACCAGTCGAGCATCGGTGCTACACAGAACCGTCTATCAAGGCTTTCGCGCGTGATTGGTGGGTTTGCCGGTGCTTTTGGGTGTTCTCGGTTTGTTCTATTTTCGATCATTTTTGCCCATTTATGCCCTTTTTTTAGAGGTCAGTGCTAGAATTAAGCACTGATTTCTAAATTTAAGCACTGGCATGGGCACGATTACACAGCGCAATAAAAAAGATGGTACTAAGGTCTACGGTGCGCAGATCCGCATTCGCCGTGACGGTGCGATAGTCTACCAAGAAACGCAGACGTTTGAACGTAAACCGGCGGCGGCCGCTTGGATTAAGAAGCGGGAATATGAGTTGGCCGAACCTGGGGCGCTTGAGAAAGCAAGTAAGGTTTCGGTGTCTGTGCATGATGCGATTCATAAGTATTTAGATGAATACGGCAAGTTGCGGGCGCTGGGTGATACTAAGCGGAATACGTTAAAGGCTATTGCGGCGTCGTGGCTCGGTAATTTGTTGCTCGCTGATTTAAACAGCCAGCGCTTGGTTGAGTATGCTCACTGGCGAATTGGTGTCGACGGCGGGGCGGTACAGCCACAGACGGTGGGTAATGATTTAGCGCACCTCGGCGCGGTTATGTCGGTTGCGCGGCCTGCTTGGGGGTTTGACGTGGATCCCCACGCGATGACTGATGCGCGGTTGGTGTTGCGCAAGATGGGCATGGTTAGACGCAGCCGCGAGCGCGATCGCCGGCCAAGTTTTAAGGAGCTTGATGCGCTGTTGTTGCATTATGCCGAGATGCAAAAGCGGCGGCCTGCGTCGATTAATATGCTCAAGGTGGTTGGCTTTGCTCTGTTTTCTACCCGCCGACAGGAGGAAATTACCCGTATTCGCTGGGCTGATTTAGACGAGGCGGGGCAGCGGGTGTTGGTGCGGGATATGAAAAATCCGGGCCAGAAGATTGGTAATGATATTTGGTGTGCCCTGCCGGACGAGGCGCTGGCGATTGTGAAGAGTATGCCGCAGGTTTGTGCTGAGATTTTTCCGTATAACAGCGACTCGATTTCAGCCAGCTTTACTCGAGCATGCAAGTTTTTAGAGATTGAGGATCTGCGCTTCCATGATTTGCGGCATGAAGGCGTTAGCCGGCTATTTGAAATGGATTGGGATATTCCGCGTGTTGCTAGTGTGTCTGGGCATCGAAACTGGAATTCGCTCCGTCGCTATACTCATTTGCGGGGGCGTGGTGACAAGTATGTGGGCTGGCCTTGGTTGGCGAAGATTTTGGCAGCGCCAGTGGATTTAGGGGCGCGTGGCGAGCGTTTTAAGAGCTAGCTCGCCGTGCTATTCAGTAGTTTGACTGTACACGAGGTAGGGCTTTGCGAATGCCGGCGCAGACTTTGGTGATGCCCATTATACCTAGGTGTTTGTCATTACAGTACACACTGTAGTTGTCGCAGCGGTTGCCTGGCAGCAACTCAAACTTGGCAACTTCACCAGTGAGTTTGCGTCGCACTTCAATAGTGATGTGGTCATCTGCTAGCAGCGGCAATGGCTCAATTGCTTGGGCCAGCCGTTTTCGCTCTTTGGCCGCGTGACTGCGTTCTGACCATAGCTTCCGTGCTTTTTTTGATGCTCTGTAAGTCATTGATTTTAGGTCTCCTACCTTGTGTGGTCTTTATAATGCTGTGTTATAAACCTGTACTGCGCGCGCGAGATGCTTCTCTAACAATGCTTTCAAGCATAGATTTCTTTTCCATAGCTTTACTTTTCTCAAACTCCAGTGCATTTAATATATGCTCCTGCTCAGAAATTCGTGCCGCGATAACTTCATCAACGCTTGCGTGTTCTGGCATTGGGTAGCCACCCGTACTTATCTCAATTTTTACGTTCATTTTTCTATCCTCTGTCGGTTTATAACAACAAAATGTTGTCGGATTCGCTACGCTCACGCGCAAATTTAGGGGTTATGTGCCTATGTGATCCTGCTCAGTAAATCCACGGTCAAGCATTTGGCAGTCAACCATAATTGGGTAATCCAAGTCGGCTACCTTCCTTGCTGGCACCAGCTCAAACATATTTCCGTTAATGGCTCCAATTGTGAAAATCGTTCCAGTTGGGAGCGTGTCTTTGCCGTTGTACTTAACGGGGTATTTGTTTGTTAAAAATCGTTTCATCATTTTCTCCAGTTCGGTACATAACAACCGCAAGCAGTCACTCCCTGCGGTCGTTGCGACGCGCTACGCGCGCCTGTTGCTATAGGTTATGAATACTCGTTCTGTACCCACTGGTCCCAGTCGAATTCGCATCCATCATCGGTGCGGCACATTTCCACCTGTTGTCCGCACTCGGGGCAGCAGGGCACAGAAACAGTCACTTTTGTGCCGGGTGGGAATGTCTTACAGCAAAGCTCAATCGGGTGGTCAAAAGTGTCTGAATCCATATCACCGTCCGCGCAGGCTTCCCAGCGCGGTTCAATCTGGTCGCAGTTCTCGCCACCGTAAATATCGGGTTTTGCTTCTGCCCACATAATCTCTTGGTATTCCATGCTGCTCTCCGTATTCATAACAACGCATTGTTGGCGGACAGCGCAGAAATCGCGCTTCCGCAAAATTCAGGGTTATGGGGCTTGCAGTATCCGGCCAAGCCTTAGTATGTAAACTCGCTCACTTGGAGCGCCCCATTCTTTGCGGCCAAATCCTGAAAAAATGCCCTCAAGCTCAACGGTCACGGTTGGTGAGTCTGGCCGGTATCCATTGCGGAATTTAACCGCGTCGTATTCATCAGCGCTGAAGTCTGCGAGGCGGCGCGTCCAGTAAGGCTTGATCTCGCGGTATTCTTCGCGCTTCTCGCCACCGGCTATCATTTCAAACCACTTCTTTTTCAGCGTCAGGTGTAGCACTTTCATAATTCGCCCCATAACAATGCAATGAAAAACGACTCCGCTTCGCTCCGCGTTTTATCGCGGGGGTTATGTGCCTTTTTTGTCATAGCTATCTAAGTAGCATTCGCGACCATGGGCACCAAGCGGCTCTGAATTAAACTTAGGGCAAACTAAAACAGCGCTACCTCCACCTTTAAGTAATACTTCAATCCTTACTCCCCGCTCTGTGCTGTTATCCAAAACCCGATGCTCTTCCTTTTTGGTTGAGCACCCAGCACATAACAAAACAATCAGCGAGGACAAAGCCATCGCAGTTCTTTTGTAGTTTTTCATAATTTCCACCATTTAATTTACGTTAAATTTCATCACTGGCTTTGCCAGCTATCGCAAGGTTATGGCGCTATTCATTCCCGCGCCGCGTAAAGTTTTTTAGCTCAGTCCATTCACATTGATCAAACCCGAAGGAGTCTGTTTTTGTTGGTTCATATCCGGTCTCATCAATATATTCGTTTACCGCAGACTCTTCGGAATAATATTCACCTGAATAAATCTTTGTACCGCCATTGCCCTCAATTCTTAGAAGTTTTGCCATAGTAATTTCTCCGTATATAAAAGCGCCATAACAACGCGCTGCACTGGACTCACTACGCTAGCGCTCGTTCGCGCAGTGAGCTTGAGGTTATGTGTATCCAATTGCCCGCTTGAGCTTGATCAGAGTGCAAACCTCGCCGTCTGCGAGGTGTAGATTGTCCTCAATGACCTCTCTGATAGCGGTTTCCAGCTGCCTAATGCGTATCGTCTGCAAATCCAGCCTTTCAGCCGCTTGTGCGCAGGCGGCGTTAGCTACTCCGTCGCCTGACTGTATTGTTTCTGCAAGATCGTACATTGCAGCGCTAATAATTTTGGTTTCCGGTTTCATCATCTCTCCAAATCTCACATACTCGCAAGCGGCCTTCATTGTTCGCTCATGATACTTTCTGGTACCGGCCGTGGAGCTTGTCGTTTTCTGCAATCGCTTTTTGCCGCTGTTTGTCTAAATAGGTGGCGAGGTCTTCTAGGTGCACACCTTTGGCAGCCTTCTGGTTGTCGCCCATGCGGGTGATGGGTAGATCCAGTTCGCCGGCAGCAACGCGGCGCATGAAAACGCCGGGCGTGAGGTGGCTGAAAAAGTCTGTGCAGATCTGCTCTACCGGTATGATGGCTTTGCCGTTGTATTGGGCCATGAGTAGAAATAGGGTTTGCATTAGGCGGCCTCTCTTATGTTGTTAGTGAGCCAACGCAAAAGTGATTTTTGCAGTAGTGGCATTGATATTGAATGGCTAAGTTTTGCCACTGGGCTGGCGCGTCTACACGGCCAAAAAGGGCAAGTCCAAGTTCGTCTTCTGCGGGGCTAAATTCGCTTTCTTCATTGTCGTAAGGGTCTTGGTAAAGGTCTAATTCTCTCTTGCATCGTGGGCAGGTAACGCTCACCTCGTAAGTAATGTAGCCAGCTACTTTGGGGAGTGGAATTAAGCGGCTGTCTCTGCCTGAGCCATACATGCCGTCGCCTTGGGCGCCTTCAAATGGAGTGCTGAGTGATTTAAATATCCAGTAGTGTTCATCGTCGTCAATGGGGGCGTTCCTGACGCAATTTGGCAATTTGAATGTTTCGTTTTTTGGTGCGGCTTCAATTATTTTTACTAATTTACCGACGTGAACGCTTTCGCCGATCACGATGGCTGTGTCGCCAATTTTGCAGTTGAGTTGCATTCTTCTATCCCCACTTAAAACAGCTAAAGCCGTAGCGCTTTGTGCCGCCGTGTTCTTTAGCTTCTTCGATTAATTCGTCTACCGCTGGCAGTATGGTTTGTTGCAGCAGGTCGTTAAGTGCGCATGGCTTTTTGGCGGTGTAGTCGTCTGTTAGGCGACCGCCGTTGTTGGTTTCTACCCACATATTTACTCGGTACCGAGCGCGGCGCTCTTTGGGCGTTTCTAGTTTTAGAAACTTGCCGTCGTCGTCTGTGGTGCCTTGGTATGTTGCAAAGGGCATCATTGTTTATTTCTTGCCCGCATTCTTTAAAGAATCGATCCAGGCATCGATCGTTGTTGAGTGCCAGTAGTTGCGGTTCCCAATCTTTATGGGGGCAGGAAACTCCCCTGCGTTAATCATTTGTCGCGCCTTTTCTTTTGAAAAAGGTACTAAAGGATATTGGGGCGGTTCTGCATTTGGCTTGCCCCTAAACAGGTCGTTGGCGGTTAGTAGGCGTGGGCTATTTGCATTCATCAGAGTTTCCTTATTTGCTTTGGTTGTATGGGTTTATTGCGTGCTTTGGGGAATTCGTGCCCTCGAAGTAGCCACGCTCGTATGCCTCGGTTTCAAATTCTGTTGATGGTATTTGCTCGGTTCTGCCACCTCGCATAATTGTTCTGGTAGGCGGGTTTGCCGACAGCCCCATGTTTCCGTCATTCCATCCACGCTTCATTTCAAGGCGAACAAGGTTGGCTTTGTGCTTGGCTCTCATGCGTGCTGCTCTTGCTTAAGGTGTTTGTACTGGCGCTCTATAAAGGCGAAGCCGTGGGGTGTTACGCCAACGGTAAAGCCTTGTTTGTTGATGATGCCGTTGGCGGTTTCTACGGGGTGGAATGTAGGCGAGCGCGTGAACATTTCTGCCGTGGCGCAGCGCTCGTAGTCTGGCACTGGGCCGTGTTGCGAGGTGCGCACGTAACCGTCTTTTTTGAGCTGGTTTAGCAGCTTAATGTGAGGCATGCCCAGTTGGGTGCTAGCGCATTTCAATGTCATGGTCTGTGTCATCGTCGCTGTCCTCGTGTTGCTCTGTGTAGTTCAGTTCTACGCCTTGAGCGTCTGCAATAGTTGTAACCATTTCGGTTACGGCGGCAATTTGCTCGCGGTAGCTTTCTAGCAGGTCGGGCATGTGCCTTACGTCTGCTTTCACCCGCAGGTGGTCTTGGCGCAGGGTGAGGTGTTTGTTTTCTATGCTGCTGAGCCGGCGTTGTATTCGGCTTACCGATTTGTTGATGGTTTTAAGTACGCCAAGCACTTCTGCCATTTCGGCTGCAGACATTAAATGACCTCCGCGTAAGCTGTGACCTGGCGTTTGCCGTTGTGGCGAATGTAGACGGCGCTGACTAACCTTTGGTGGTCTTCAAAGGTTTTCATGCGGGCTTCTACGGCTTCTGGCAGGCCGTGGTAGCGGATCTGCAGTGAGCCGGTTTTGGTTGTAATTTGGCTTTCTTGTACTGTTGGCATGATCGCGTCCTTTTATGCTTCTGCTTTGCTGAATCGGCGGCTGCTGCGGCCAGTGCGGGTTGCGCTGCGTGATGTGCGCATGGGTTGTTGCTGGTCGTCTATGCTGGGTATGCCGGGCACGGCGGCGCTAAGTGTTAGCACCAGCAGGCAGGCTTGGGTGCTTATGAGCACACGGTTTTGCCAGCACAGGCTAATTAGGTGCATTACGTTGCGTGCGCCTGTGCGCATGCGGCTGGCGTCGGCATGGGCTTTTACCGTGCAGGGCGCAATATTAAGTTTGCGCGCGGCTTCTTTTGCCGTGTCGCCTCCGGCAAGGCATTCGATCACTCGGCCCTGCTGTGGTGTTAGGCCTAGGCCTCCGATAAATTCGATATGTGTGCTCATGCTGTGCCCCCTGTTTATGCGGCGGTGCCAACTTTAGCGATGATTTCTTTTGTGGCCTGTGGATCTAGGCCGATTAATTCGCATACTTCTGTAAACCAGCTGCTATTAAAAAAACGGTTGCATGACAGTTGATAAGCGTCTGTCTGGCTTTCTGTTACTGCGTTGGTGATAACCGCTAGCCACAACCTTTTTTCGGCGCTGTCTTCGCCGGTAGCGCACCGCTGGATCACTTTGTTTGCCATTCTTGCGGTTACGGTGGTTTCAAATTTTGTGGCTGCGTTCATTTTTTGCTTTTTCTCGCTTGTAACTGTGTTTGGTTTTGCCTCTCTGTCGCCGTTGGCGAGGCAACCAACATGAAAAACATTCCCACGGCTGGCAAGATTATTGGCAGGTCGGGCCGTTATAACGCCGCGAGGAGTTCGGCTCTGCACCCGTTGCCGGTGTTGCTACGCGCCCCATCTGCCATGGGTGCGATTTGCGTTCTTAAGGGGCGTAACCCTCAATTAACGTGCCTTTGCTCATGCCATCTTTAATGCGGCTGAGCACGTCGTTTACAGCGTCTTCAAAAATCCGCTCTGGGCGTATTAGGTCGTACCACATAACTAAGCCGCCTTCTTTTTGAATGCGGTAGCGGAAGCGCGCCTCCATGGCGTATGCGTCTTGTCCGTGTAGTGGTTTGATGCCTAGTTTGATGATGCTGGGCACGGTCAATTGGCCGTTTACACCGGCTTTTTCGTCCATTTTTTCGATATAGCTGAACTGGGTTTGGCCGTTTTCTAACTTGATGGCGCTTGAGAAGCTGGCGTTGTTTTTAGATTGCAGGGTGGTGGCAATTTCGAGCATTTCTGCGCTGCTTGGGTCTACGATTTCGGGCGCGTTTTCTTCAATAAAGTAGGCGAATTGCACTTGGTCCATTTGACGGCCGTTAGCGGCTAACCACTTACCCCACTCGGGTGTTTTTGGGCATTCATACTTGATGATGTGGTTGCCATGGGCTGGGGCTTCTGGGCTTTCGTGGTAGTCCAGCACGCCAACAAAGCGGCCATTTTGCACGTCTACAAACATGACGCTGGCAGCGGTGCTGAATTTTTCGGGTATTCGGATTAACTGGTTGGGACTCATTCATAGTTCCCCCTCTTCAAACATCTCGACGATGGTTGATAGATCAACGCCATAGTTGAGCGGCACCAGCCCCAGCTCCTGGGGCATGGCCTTGTAGAACACGTCTGACCCGAAGGGCGATTCCTTTCGCGCCTTCTTCTCAACTTTCTTGTGTCCCTTGGTGTACAGCATCTTTGCTCGCATGACCTCGAACGAATAACCGCGGCTGTCTCGCTGCTTGTCCTTGGCAAGCCGGTTCAGTGATTCGGTGAAGGCATTGGTTACCGGCACATCCAGATCGAAATAGTTGAATATCTCGTCTCGCCAGTTGCGGAAGCTGCGGATAACATCAGACCAATACTTCATCTGCTCACCGCTGATTGATTCAGCCCAGCGGTCGAAGTTGGCCATAGCCTCGGCTTTGCACTGCGATTCCCAGATGTCGTAAAAGGCCGTCTTGAGCTTCCAGCACTCGTGTAGCTCAGGGAAAGCGTTTACCCACGATTCAACGAATAACCGCTCACGGTCTGACAGGTCGCGCTCATGCTTCAGCAGCAGCTTTCTGTCGCCTTTGAGGGTTCTTCTCTGCTTTGGGGTAAGGTCGCCACGGACGGCCTTACGGGCCTTCTCCATCGCTTCGTTGGCCATCCGTGCCGCGTGAAAGCGATCAACCACAATCGTTGCCTGAGGGAACACCTGCTTGACTGCATCCCGGTAGGGAGGCCACATGTCGATGCTCACAATTTGCACTTTCTCCTTGTCTTTCAGGGAGTGTAAGTAACTGATTACATGGGGCTTGTTGCGGTTGGGCAGCATATCAACCATCGTCTTCTCTTCGAGGTTGGTGATGATGCAGCGGTAGCGCTTGTTGAGGTAAAGCTCATCAATGCCAAGGATGCGCGGTGTCTCAAACGTGACGATGCTGTCCATCGTTGACGTGTATTCCTGGAATATCTGCCTGACGGTTTTCTCATCAAGGCCGGTATCCCTGGCAACGTCTGAATGGGTGCGGTACAGGGCGCGGATGGAGACGAACTGATACAGCCGCTCCGTCATCATCCGGTTCTCTTTCATCATGTGCAGCTCAGGCCGGAAGGTAGAGCCGCACTCCCTGCACTGGTACCGGCGGCGCACTACCCAAAGCGACACCGGCTTACCGTGGATGGGCAGATCGCGATACCGCTGATCCTTTGAGCCATACCTGACAAGCTGATCCAGTACGCCACACACGTGGCAGGAGTCCGGCTCTTCCGCTTCGATATGGAAGTGGATTTCGTCGGCATCCTCGTGCTTATTGCGAACGGCGTAGGCTGGAAGGTTGAGTACGTTGTCAGTTCGGCTCATGCGGCAATATCATCCTTGCTGTAGATCTTCTGTAGCTTGGCGAGTCCCTTGCCCGTTACCAGCGTGGTAACCGCTTGCTGTAAGCCGTGATCTGGGTGTTCCCAGCTACCCAGCTTCACATCGAGATAGCCTTGCTCGATCTTCGATTGGTATGGTTCGTTCTTTCGGGTGACCCAGCCAGCTTTGCGCAGGAATGCGAAGAGCCGTCTGCGGCCTGTGCCCAGTATTTTAGCGGCTTCGCCCACGGTAATCGCTTCTTCTGACTGTGCTACACGGTCGTGGAACTCCACTTTGGGGCGCGCCTCTTCCAGTTCGCGGGATTGCTGCTCCAGCCGCTCAGCCTGGTCAGCAGCCAGCCTCAGCGCCTCGCTGAATGACTTGGGGGTTTGGCCTGCTGCCATTTCGTAGAACGCCTTAACGAGCCGCTTCTTGAACTCCTTGACGATCTCGCTGTTGCGCATGTAGGTCATCAGCAGGGTGGCTTGTCGTTCGTTCAGCAAAGCTACATCTCGCTGCTGAGTGCCACCGGCGGTTTCAAAGGGTAGCGTTTGAAACGCGACCCTTCCGAACTCCTCGAAATCGTTGAGGTTGGTGCGAACAAGCTCCAACACATTCTTGTGCTGGACATTCGTTCCGTCAGCTATCGTCATTGACGTTGCTAGGGCTTCACCGTTGATGATGGATACGATATTACTCATGGCTCACTCCTCGTCGTCTTCGTCAGAGAGGGAGGCCATCCAGGCCTCATGGTCAAAGTTGAGGCCGTTATTGGCTTTCTTGAGCAACGCCCGCTTGTCAGCATTGTCCAGACTACTGCCAAGGCATTTGGCGGCACCTTCCAGCCAGTGATCCAGCGTACTGAAGAATCCGACCACCTGGCCGCGCAGAGCGGTTACTTCCGGATCGTCATTGCACTCGCAATCAAACATGTCGAGGACGATGCCTTGCAGGGCGCCGCCAGAGCTGGCTCCGTGTTCGCGGAGGTGTTTCAGGTAGATGTTGGCAAGGGCAGTGCCGGTATCACAGCCGCCGCCGTAGCCGCCGGTTTTCGGTACGCGCCAGAATGAATAGCCCCACTTCTTCTCGTCGGTAGGGCCGACAAAGGGCAGGCGGTGCAAAGGGAGTTTCTTGCGATTGTTGAAGCGAATGGAGTTCGCTGCGGGTTTCTGAATGAACTCTGAGGGGAGCCGATAGGCAGAGGATTGAGTAGCCATAATGTAAGTCCTGTAGTAGTCGGTAATTGAATTCCGACCCCCGCACGCCAATACGGGTGGACGGAACCGTTCAGATTGGCGTACCGGCCTACAGGAAACCGGCGAGTCCGAAGACTCTCCGAACGGCCCGCCCATAAAGGACTTGCCATTTCGCAGACACAAAAAAACCGCTCTGGTGGCGGTGTGTCCGCCTGTAGGGTTCGAGACGCCAATCTCGGCTGCAGATTCTGCTGCAACGAGATCAGTATTAACCAGAGCAATCATGTCTGTCAACCAACTAATCCGAAGTGCACTTTTTCACTACCCATAGAATTCATACCCTCAATCCACCAAGTAATCCGGATACCCAATTTTTCCCAGTAGGCGAGTAGGGCGGCTGGAGTTAGTACAACAACTCTTTCAACCAAATCACGAGGCGCTTTGCGAAAGGGCTCTAAGATTTCGAGCTTCATACCCTCTGGCACGACCACACACAAGCTGTCGTCGTGGTCGAATTTTTGTACCTGGCATTTGCCAGCTTCAATGGCGGCTTGAATGTCGCTGCTGATGTTTTCTAAATGTTCCATGGCTTAGTTGGCCTCTTTTAGTTCAGTTTGGGTTTCTTGCTTTACTTCTCGTAGATCTAAACGTTGCTGCGCGGGGTCTTCGCGCTGCAAATTGCCTTCTGGTGTGCCAAACAAAATAGTTTGGCCACGGTCGTATTCCGGCATTTTTTTAATGATTTGGTCAGACAGGAAGTACTGACCGTTCTGGCCTTTGTCGGGCTTGATTTTGATTTTTAGGGTGATCTCTGAGGCCTTGCCGATTTCTCGGCTGCGGTCTACGGCCTCTGCAATGGCTTTGTTTAGATCGTCAAGCGTGCGTCCGCTGCGAAGTTGTTTTATTACGTGTAGGGCTAGGTCTGGTCTGGGTGTTGGCATGGTGTTGCTCCGTCCGTTCGTGGTTTTTCTGCATTCAATCTAAGTATCCAAAAAGGATTTAGATAAAGGTATCCATAAAGGATAGTTAATGCAAGCACTTTTTGACGGGCAAAAAAAAGCCGAGCATTTAGCTCGGCTTATTGGTTGGTGGTGAGTGTTACACTTCCGTGGGGGTCCAGCCTAATTCTATGCATTTATCTCTGAGGTCGTTGATTGTTACTGTGCCGGATTCATTTTGAATCTTTAGGGCGCTAAGGTTGAGATCTTCATCCGTTATCTCGTTTTTTGTTATCAGGAACATTATTTCTTTATAGCATTTTAGTTCTTGTGTAGCTTCGTCTTTATAGGCGTGCTTTTCTGCTTTCGCTATTTGGTGGGCTATTGGCGCAACCTGCATAGTGCTGTAAATAAGATCCCATTTTGATTGGAAGTTCTTAATGTACTTTCGAGCGTTGAGCGACTGCTCTGCGTGAGCAAGGTAGCCAAGTGCTTTTTCAAATCGCCTCTTTTGGGCTGTTGGTGAGGTCAGTTCTAGCGCGGCATTAAACTCTTTGGATGCTGCGTCTGTATGTGCGACTACTTTTTTGTATGCGCGATCGTAATTAGTTTTTCGAATTATTATTCCAGCCGCAACCACTGACGCTATACTTAAAGTTGCCAACGTCCATGTATCCATAGTTCTTTCCTTTTTGCCTTAGTTAATCTTGCCACCGCGCCAGCGGGCGATGCCGAAAACTGATTTTTTAATTTCTTGCCATGTTCTTGGTGGCTCGTCTGGATATCTCAATTTATCACTATTGTCGCAGGTGAGGACCCAATCGCTGAGACCGGGTCTATAGATTAAGCGGCGCAAAAAAAGCTCTTCGTTTCTCATTATTGCGACAATTGCATTATCGGCTAGGCCTTCTTTTTCACGATCCAGCACCACTAGGTCATCCTTATTGATGGCGGGGTGCATTGCTTGGTCTGGGGCGCTTAGCCAATGGTGATTGCTGTTATTTTCGGTTGTGGTAGTTACAAGCTGGAAAACGCTGCGGGCAATATCAGAGTGCTTGGTGGGGGACGGTTGTTCATTACGCGTCTCTTCTGACTCCCCGCCAAAATAGCTGCTAGGCAGGGTGCAGCCACTTAATTGCTCAGCTAGCGTTTGAGATTTAGTTTTCTCTGCTGATGCAGAATAGTTAGGCACTTTTTCCCGAATGATGTTGTTGTATTCAGTGGGGTTCGCTTGGCCAAAAGAGCTGCTTTTTGTGCCGGCAGCAAATTGAGGGCTAATGGTGTCTGGTGCGATGTCTAATAATTCGCCTACTGGGATGGCATATTTTGCCGGCACACCTCGTGAGCACCACTTATTCACTTGTTGGGCTTCAATGTTGAGTTTGTTTGCTAAATCCTTTTGTTTCACTTCCTTTTCTTCAAGCCTGTGTCGAAAGCGATACCCGTATCTGGCTGGGCTACTTTCCCGTGCGGTGTTGGTTTCGTTTTCCATAATCGGCCTATTCATTAAAAAATAGCTTGTAAAAGAATCCAAGATGGATAATTATAAAAATCCTTTATGGATATTTTATTTCTTAAGCTAATGACTACTACAAAAATATGTGAACCAAAAATCAGTGCTTTTGAGCGAGCCATTGAGATTGTTGGCGGGCCAAAAGCTATCGCAGACGCGCTTGTCGATGTGCGTCCGCAGCGTGTTAATCACTGGAAGCACAGAGGCGTTCCCGCTGAATACGCTCGGAGTATCGAGCTTCTAACCAATGGCGCGGTTACTGCCGCCGAACTCTGCGCCGAAGTGTTTGATGGCAACGGTGAATCGAAGTTGGTGCGGGCAGCTAATGGTTAATTACTCAAACACAAGGCAATGATGCCAGAAAATATCCGTTGCGGGTATTCGCTAAAAAGTGAGGTGTATGAATGTCCAGTGGTGATGTGCTGCGAGCCAGACCAGAAACAAGCGCGCTGGCGCTTGCGGCATTAAAGAATGATGCGCTTTGGCCAGATTTGCTGCCTAAAACGGGGCGCGGTAAGCCGGTGCCAATAGAGGTGCAAGATGATTTACGTGCTGCGCAGAGTGCCCGCATTGATGCGGTTAAACGGTCTATGAAGCTGGCACAGTTTGCAGAGGTGTCGGCATGAGTGTAAGGCGCCGTGTGGGCGCCAGTATGGCGCGGGTGTTATTTAATTACACTGCGGGCTTGCCTTGCCGCCGTATTGATAGGGCGGTTGGGCAGCGGTACTTAGAGCGTTATTACCTTGGTGAGTGCTGGGGCCGCACATTCTATTTGCATCGTTTTGTTGATGCAGATCACGACGAAGAAACTCACGACCATCCGTTTAATGCTACTGCGTTGTGCTTGGCTGGCTCTTATGTTGAAGAGCGCTTGGTTAGTGCTGACGCCGGTGCACCGGGCTGCGAAAAAATGCGAGTTAAAACCGTTCGCCCAGGCAGCGTGAATGTCATTAAAGGCGGTGGTTTAGGTGTGGGTGATTTTCACCGAATTATTCATGCCGAGCCAGAAACGTGGACGCTGTTTGTGGTGGGCAAGCGCTTAAGTAGCTGGGGCTTTTTTCGAGCTTTGGCTGACGGCTTTCATTATGTGCATTACAAGGCGGCGATTAAGCATATTCCTGAGCCGTTTGAGGGTGCGTATTTGGTTGACTGGCCTACGCGGGCGCCGCTGGGCCGTGATGCGGATAGGGCGCCGTTTGGGGGTGCCGGCAGTGCTTAGCCTTTGTGTTTTTTGCCGTCTATTTTCAGGCTGGCAATTACGCCTAAGCGCTTTAGGTATTCGGTCATGTATTTTGCTGAGTCAGTGGGTACGCATCCGTCGTTGTAAAGATAAATCCGGCTTGTTGACGGGTCGCTCTTATAAGAAATTTTTTCGGCTTTTGCGGCTGTAAGGCCTTTGATGTGCACGGCTACGGGGTATTCGTCGTAGTTAGTGAAGCTCACGTCAATAAAGCCAACGGGTTTGTAGTTTCGGTTTAAAAATACGTAGCTGCCGTCGGCTTGTTGGTCTAGGCAGTAAACAAAGTGGGTGTGTCGCAGCTCGTGTTGCAGTGCCATGTCCGTTTCCTTTCTGAAAGAGGTGTTGCATGAAGCCAACCATTATTCACGGGCCACAAGGGTGTGGCAAGACAAGTCGAGCTACTGAGATTAAGGCAGCCTTTGGCGCGCAGCGGGTGGTTGACGATTGGCGCCCAGGCATTGCATTGGTGCCGGGTGATATCGCTCTTACTAATTGTGAGCCGCCGTTTGGTGTTGCCGCCAGTGTTGTACCCTTTGGCGAGGTGGTAAATGGCCTTTGCTGATCGCCC
This sequence comes from uncultured Zhongshania sp., assembly GCF_963975605.1. NCBI lineage: Bacteria > Pseudomonadati > Pseudomonadota > Gammaproteobacteria > Cellvibrionales > Spongiibacteraceae > Zhongshania > uncultured Zhongshania sp. The sequence goes on from NZ_CAXBHN010000033.1 coordinate 15,996, forward strand.
GCTTGAGCGCAGCGATGTGCGCAGTGCGCTTTGCTACTTAGATCCTAGTGTTGCGCGCGCTGAATGGGTGACCATTGGCATGGCGATTAAAAGCGAGTTTCCCGACGGCTTTGACTTGTTTGACGAGTGGAGCAGTGGCGGTGCTAGTTATAAGCCTGCTGATTGCCGCGCTACGTGGCGCAGTATTAAAGCGGGTGGCGGCATTGGCATTGGTACGCTGTTTAAGTTGGCGCAACAGGCCGGCTGGGAGTTTGAGCGCCGCGAGTTAAGCACAGAAGAAAAAAACCGCTTAGAGCGTGAGCGCGCCCAGCGTCTTGCTGAACGCAAGCTGCGCGACGAAAAAGAGCAGGCTATTAAGGCTGCGCTGCGCCAGCGCACCGCCAAGGTTGCGCAGCAAATTTTTGCGCATGAAGTAAAGCCAGTAGGCGAGAGCAAGTATTTGGCGGCCAAGGGTGTGCGCGCGCATGGCTTGGGGTTCCCGCGTCGGCAATTGCTGGTGATTAGTGACGAGTCTACCGGCAATATTTCTGTACTTACTGACCCAGAGCGCATTCGTAGTGTTTTGCCGCGTTTAAAAGATAAGCCAGACACGGTAAGCACTCGGTACATAAAAAAGGGTGTGGTGTTGGTGCCGCTGCAAGACGAGCAAGGCACCTTGGTGAATATTCAGTTTTTGTGGGGTAGCGGTAAAAAGAGCTTTTTTCTGGGCGGTCGCAAAATGGGTTGCTTTCACTTTATTGACGAGCAGCAGCTTTACTTGGCTACCAGATCCCCCGCGCCCCCTATTTGTGTGGGTGAGGGTTACGCGACTATGGCAACTGTTCACGAGGCAACAGGCTGGCCATGTGTTGTGGCATTTGATGAGGGTAATTTGCTTGGCGTGTGCAAGGCGATTAGGGCGCGTTACCCGTCGCATAAAATTATAGTGGCCGGTGATGATGACCGCCAAACCGAGGGTAACCCCGGACGAACTTCTGCGCTGGCTGCTGCTTCTGCCGTAGCGGGCCCAAAGGGTGATATGGCTTGGGCTGTGTTCCCTGATTTTAATTTGATAAAGGAGGCGAGTTGATGGCTACTGGCAAAGGGCCGACGGATTTTAATGATCTTGGTAATGCCGGTGGCTTACAAGCTGTTGCAGAGGCGCTTAATGCGCCGCCGATTACTGCTTATGAGGAAGATGCAGACCAAGAAAACGCAACACAAACGCCTGATGCGCGAAGCGAACCTCGGGGTATGGGTTGGGAGGCTAACTTAAGAGAAGTTAAGCCTGGCACGATTGATCCATGTGTTTATAACACGCATTTAATTTTAACTAACGACGAAGAGTGGGCTGGCGTGCTGGGCTACTGCGATTTTAGCTACCGTATTATTAAGCGCTCGATGCCACCGTGGAAAAACGGCACATTGGGCGAGTGGACGGACGCTGATACCGCCAGATTACGGCTTTGGTTTTCTACAAAATACCGATATACCCCGCGGAGCGCTGACGCGGATGAGCAGATTATGGTTGTTGCTCAAAATAATAATTTTCATCCGGTGCGCGACTATTTGAATAGCTTAACTTGGGATAAAAAACCACGTCTGCGTAGCTGGCTTAAGACCTATCTTGGCGTTGAGTCTGCGGCTGAGGATAATAAAGAGCGCGACCGATACGAGCAATATCAATCGCTGGTTGGTGTGATGTGGATGATTGCCGCTGTTGCTAGGGTAATGCGGCCGCCCGTCAAAGCAGACTGTGTAATGATTATTGAGGGCTTGCAGGGGCTAGGCAAGTCTACCGCACTGTCGATCTTGGGTGGCGAGTGGTTTTCTGATACTCATTTTGCATTGGGCGAAAAAGACGGCTACCAGCAAATGCAGGGTTTGTGGATTTGCGAATTAGCTGAGCTAGACAGTTTTAATAAAGCCGAGTCTACCCGAGCTAAGCAGTTTTTTGGTAGCTCTGAAGATAGATATAGGCCTGCTTATGGGCGAAGAACACAGGCGTTTGCACGCCAGTGTGTGTTCGCGGGCACAACTAATCAAGATGCATATTTAAAAGACCCCACGGGCAATAGGCGTTATTGGCCGGTGTTTTGTACGCGGCTCGATGCTGAAGGCCTAGCAAGAGATAGAGACCAGTTGTGGGCAGAGGCTTATCAGCTTTTTAAGCTTGGCGAACCTTGGTGGGTGCCTGAGCACTTTAAGCATTTGTTTGAAGAGCAACAGGAAAGCCGGTTCTGTGCCGATGCCTGGGAGGAATTTATTCTTGAGTACGTGCGCGATCCTACCAAGTATCAAGAGGGATACACCACGGGTGATTTGTTAGTTGGGGCGCTGAATTTTGAAGCTAGCAAGATTCGGCAGCCGGAACAGACGCGGGTGGGGCAAATTATGACTAGACTAGGCTGGAAACGTGTGCGAATGTCGGTGGGTACCGGCTCATCTGCTCACCGTCCACGCTGGTATGTGCGTCCTGATGGCTGGAAATAGCCGGTTTCCTGTCCACCCTCTAGAGGGTGGACAGGAGGTTGGACGCCTGAAACGCCCACCACATGCGGCCTGTCCACCCAGTCCAACCTGTCCACCCTATTTCGCGCGCACACGTACGCATTCGTTCGTCCATCTTGCTCTTCTTGTATGTGTGTAGATATGGGTGGACAGGTTGGACGGGTGGACGCGCCCAGTAATGACGGGGGCTACAACTGTCCAACCTCCCGTCCACCCTTTATAGGTTGGACAGTTTATTTGTTGAATGGAAAGGAGTTTTATCATGAGCAGTATTTATGGTGATGTGTGGCGTGTTGCTGATGGCAAGCTGGTTCCGTGCCCCTTTGAAATGGTTGATTCGTTCTTTGACGATAACTACCAAAGTGATGCGGAAATTATTGGGCTTGATGCTTCCACTCGCGTTGTAACACACAAGAAAGAAAACCTAGCAGGCAATGATGACCTGCCAGAATGGTTGTTTGATGTGGTGGTAAACGAAACAAGCTTTTTTTTGGCCGCAAACAATTTTGCAGAGTATTTGGCAGTTGAGGCGTTTTTGGCTCCGGTGTACGCCAAAATATCTGCCGCAGCTACTGCCGATCTTTTAGACCAAATCATAGAAACCCAAACTGCGAGAAGGTAACTATTATGATTAATACAATTGGTCGTTTACTGGAAAAATGGGCGGTAGAGTGCCGCGTAAAGACGCCTGACGGTGCTGGCCTTGGTTACCCGTCTAGCAGCGGCCCTGTGATCATTACGGAGCCTAGCCGCTCGCGTATGCGGCTTGATCGTAAGGACTGTGTTAGGGCGCCAGTGAAGCGTGCAAGCATTGGTGGTGGTTTAAGTGCAGACGGTAAGGCAACTGCACCGAGCAAAGCGGCGCGTGGTGGCAAGTTCTTGGGTGAGGTTGATGTGGTGGATAGGTTTATCCAAACGCTCCCTGAGGGCGAAATAAGGCTGTTAACCGTGTTTTACGTAAATTGCGGGCAGTCTATTGATGTTGCTGCAAGGGAGCTGGGTGTTAGTGCCAGCACAATCAAGGCACGGCTCAGTGAGCTGCACAATGCGATTGATGCGCACCTTAGACCAATGAGCCAAATGGCTGCTATACGACGCGCGGCGCGTAATAATTTGGCTGCTTGTGGATGAAAACCCACATTCAAAAATTAATAAAATTATTTTTTAATTCGTAACTGTTTATTTTTTCTTATGTTTTATTGGTTATCCACAACCGCCGACAAAATGTATTGTTGATTGGCTGGCTGTTTGACTATATGTTTATGGCAAGGTCGCAATAAGTGACTGCACAGAGAGCCCAGCCTTAGCGCTGGGCTTTTTTGTGCCTGAATTTTTATTTTTTGGGTGAGTGCCTTGGCAGGTTTCACCCGTCTTGCCCCGCTGCATGGGGCTTTTTTTATAGGGGGCTGCGGATGCTCAACGTAAAACAATTACGCGAGTATGTGATTCGCCCTGTGTTGCGCGAGCTAGACGCTTTTAGTGACGCCGCAGAGCTGTTGTTACTTGGCACAGCAGCCCAAGAAAGCCGATTTGAGTACATCCACCAATTGGGCGGCGGCCCTGCAATGGGCCTATGGCAGATGGAGCCAGCGACACACAGCGATATAGCCAACAACTATCTAAAATACCGACCTGAATTAGCGGCGAAAGTATTTCGTGCGTCTGGTTGTGCTGGGTTAGATTGCAATAATCTTGTTAAAAATATCTCTTACGCTTGCGCAATGGCGCGGGTGCATTACTTGCGCGTCAAGGAATCTTTGCCGGCTGATTTAGAAGGGCAGGCCGCGTACTGGAAGCTGCATTACAACACGCCGCTCGGTAAAGGCGCGACACACGAGTACATCCAAAACTTTAAGCGCCTTGTGGAGCCGCACCTTTGAATATTTTAGGCAAGCTGTTTGGCAGCGATAAAGTTATAGATGCTGGCATTAAGGGTATTGATGCTGTTGTGTTTACAGCAGAAGAAAAGTCGCAGTATCAGTTAGCGTTATTGAAAGCCTACGAGCCATTTAAGATAGCTCAGCGCTTGCTAGCACTGACGTTTGGCGTTCCTTACGCTTTCGCATGGCTAGTGACTTTTGCGGTTTCTTTTAAGTTCGATGTTGAGTCGCAGTTGCGCCTCCTGTCGGGCGATATGGGGACCATCGTGATGACTATAGTAGGCTTCTACTTTCTGGGTGGGGCCGCTGAATCAATTTTTAAATCAAGGGTTAAGTAATGCCAGATAGACACCAGACACTGCTTACCCCGCAATCACTATTCATGATGGGTAGCCTGGTCTTTTCTGTTGGTGTTAGTTACGCCACGCTAAGCACGGCTGATACAGCGCAAGAAGAGAGCATTAAGGTTCTGCAGGAGCGGCAGGGTGAGTTTGGTCGTGATGTGCAGGACATTAAAGTAAAAGTCGGCAAAATTGAAGCTGGACAGGATGCGCAGAGCAAAGAGATTGGATTGATGCGTGACGACGTTAAAGAGGTTCGCGCGTATATGCAGCAGATTCTGCGAGAGCTGAAAACAGACTAAATGTTTAACGGAGCCGCTATGCCTGTGATTGTTGCGTTGTTGGCATTGATCGCGGCGTTGTTAGCGAGTGTATTCCTGAGCGCTTGGGACGTGGTTACAAGCGATCAGTGGCACTGGATGATTTTAGTTATTGTGGCGATCTTTGTTGCTGCGTCGATATGGCGAACCTGCCTTACTCCCATTGCATGACAAATCTCAAGTTGAATTTACAAGGTATGCCTAACGTTAAGGCATACATGAAGGGCTTTGAAAGCCAGATACCGTTTGCAACTGCAGTAGGTTTGACGCGTACGAGCAAGGCTGCGCAGGGCGACCTCACCAACAGCATTGGCAGCGTGTTCGACAGGCCAACGGCGCGAACTAAGAGCGCCGTGTTTTCTACTAGTGCAAACAAGCGCAACTTGCGTGCGCAGATCGGAATTAAGGACAAGGCAAGCGGTGGCAGAGCCCCGGCTGATTATCTATCGGCCCAAATACTGGGTGGTCGACGCAAAGCGAAAGGCTTAGAGCGGGCATTGCAGTCACGCGGGTTAATGCGCAAGGGGCAAATGCTCGCGCCGCGTCGCGACACCAAGCTCAACCGATACGGCAACATAAGCAAGGCGCAAGCCCGTGCAGTGATTAACAGCATTGATTCTGGGGGCACCGGTCGCGGCAGAAAGTATGTTGTAAAGGCCGGCGAAGGCGTTTATTGGCGCAAGGGTAAGGGCTTAAAGGGCTTCTTAAACATCATTGACGAGCCTACATATCAATCACGTTTTGACTTCT
>NZ_CAXBHN010000034.1:0-20412 GCF_963975605.1 uncultured Zhongshania sp.
TATTCGCGTGTCTTTGCGAATGGCGCAGCCCGAAGGGTTCAAATCGCCCCTAGGCGAATTGAATTACTAATTGCGCCAGCGTTTTGAACAAGCTATTCGCGTGTCTTTGCGAATGGCGCAGCCCGAAGGGTTCAAATCGCCCCTAGGCTGTTTTGATTTATCCCTTCTTTGTGAAACACGCCTTATCAATATTACGCCAGTCGCAAGACTGGTTTTTTTTATTTGTATGTTGGATTCAGGTGGGTGGAAGAGCACTTGGAAATGCTTTGGTGCCACCGTTGGGAATGTTGGGGTTCGCTGAGCTCACCCCAACCTACGCACGGAGCTGCGTTGATGGGTTTGGTAATGACGGTAGGTTGGGGTGAGGCACGAACCCCAACATGGTTGAAACAATGCACAATGCCGGAATAATGGGATTGGTGAATGTGGCATCAGCTTGGAAATGCTTTGGTGCCACCGTTTGGAATGTTGGGGTTCGCGGTGCTCACCCCAACCTACGCACGGAGCTGCGTTGATGGGTTTGTGTAATGACGGTAGGTTGGGGTGAGGCACGAACCCCAACATGGTTGAAACAATGCACAATGCCGGAACAATGGGATTGGTGAATGTGACAATGGATTGCTATTAGGCGGATGCAACAAAGGGATTTGGATATGCGTTATCGGCGGGTGTTGGATAATGGTGGTACGTATTTCTTCACGGTGAATTTGGCGAATCGAAAAACCTCGTTATTGACCGATGAGATTGATGTCTTGCGTTATGTCTTTAATACAGTAAAAAAGCGGCATCCATTTATAGTCGATGCCATGGTGGTAATGCCGGACCATTTACACGCTATTTTTACCTTGCCAGAAAATGACGCTGATTATGCAACTCGTTGGATGTTAATAAAATCAACTTTTTCGCGGCAAATACCCCGACAAGAAACGATAAGCCGAAGTCGTAAACAAAAAGGAGAGCGGGGAATTTGGCAACGACGTTACTGGGAACATAAAATTCGTGATGCTCGGGATTTTGAAGAGCACGTAAATTACATTCATTTCAATCCGGTTAAACATGGTTACGTAACAGCCGTTGCGCAGTGGCCTTACTCCACATTCCATCAATATGTTGAAAAAGGTATCTTGGATAGTCAGTGGGGCAAGGATGAGGGCGATGTTTATGGCTCCTTTGGCGAGTGATACGTCGTTTTGAATTTACATGATGTAGGTTGGGGTGAGGCACGAACCCCAATATTGGTGTAACAAAAAGCAATGCCGGAATAATGAGATTGGTGAATGTGGCATCGGCTTGGAAATGCTTTGGTGCCACCGTTTGGAATGTTGGGGTTCGCGTGCTCACCCCAACCTACGCACGGAGCTGCGTTGCTTGGGTTTGGTAATGACGGTAGGTTGGGGTGAGGCACGAACCCCAACATTGTCGGAATAACGCACAATGGCTGAATAATAGGATTGGTGAATGTGGCATCGGCTTGGAAATGCTTGGTGCCAGCGTTGGGTTTGTTGGGGTTCGCGAGGCTCACCCCAACCTACGCACTTTGCGGGCCATGATAGTGATATCGTGACCCTGGGATTTGAGGTGTAATGCAATCTCGCCACCAATCAGGCCAGATCCGCCGACGACTAATACGTTCATATCTTGCTTCCTTTGTTAAATTAAAAAACTCTGAACCGCCGTTGCACATGTTGTTGGCGCTCGGCAATGGTGGCTTTGCGCTGGGCGGCTGAGATACGCGGCGTGTCTGTTGGGAAACTGCTGGCAATCTCTTCGAAGTTGATTTTGCGCGCCTTGATTTGCGGCCACTGCGCTTGTTCTGGCAGCTGGCAATAGGCCCAGCGGTTGGATAAAAAGCCTCGCCCTAGGCCGGTGGTGTCGATCCAATTGGGCACGCCGGGATCGCGGTGGGCGACGACCCAACGCTGAATACCATCGGCGGACATATGCGTCTGAAAGCCATTGAGGCTGCTTTGGTGATTGGCGTAATCTGGTGACTCGCCCCAGAGATTGCCGAGGTGGATACTGCTATACACGGGCTCGCCGCTATAACTGGCCTCGATAAGCAGCGCTTCATCGTCGGCGATATCAAAAATACCCCCGGCATAAATATTGGTGCTCATACCGCCGCCGGTATCTCCCGAGGCAGCGTTGGGCTGGTTGTAGGCGTTGACTGGCATAAAATAGCGCCCCTGTTCCACCGCGCGCTGATTGCAGTTCAGTACTTTTTCGTAGAACGCCAACCAGAAGTGCATTTGCCCACGAATAATACCACCCATGTGGCGCAACTGCTCCGCACCGCGCTCGCTATCCAGTGCTGGGGGTGAACAACCTTCGGTATCTAAGGCGCTAATATTTAATTGTATGGCTTGCTCACGGCCCCAGTCGTAGAAAAGCTGGCGGCCACTTATATAGTCAGCATAGCGATCATCGCCATCTGGATTGCGCTTGCTGGGCGGTTTGCGTGTGCACACAAAATTGCCGCTATAACCTGCGGGTTTTTCAGGGCCGAGTAATAATTCGAAGTCGCCATTGTCGGCCACCGATAGTGAAGAGGTGTCCAAGCTGCCAAAGCCGGTTCTGCCGCCGGCGGCCAGCTCTCTTAAATCACCTGAGTCGCCAGACATCGCGCCACTGTGAACTTCAAAGATGAGGTATTGAGGAGCCAGTGGACCACTTTCTGCGCGCGCTTCACCGCGCCAGTGACGGTGGTCGGCGATATTGCCATGTACGCGGTAATGCTTTTTACCGTCGATGGGAGCGTAAAAATAGATAGCGTCGGCGTTGTCGATGGTGGATTTGTTATACACCGACAAACCATTGCGGAAAGCGGGGAAATCCGCATCTTCATGGAAGGCGCGCTCAACGGCGTGGTGCATAAAGCCCGCAAGGTAGCGGTAGCCTTCCGCTAAATTACGATCGCTGGCCTCGGGTGGAAAAAACGCCGGATTATCGATGGCGTCGCGGGCTAACTGCAATTCCGCGATTAAATCATCCCAAGCGGCCTTAAGGCGTTCTTTACTCTCTTTGTTGTCAGGGCTGACTGATGCACTATCCATTTATTGTCTCCATTGTCTGAGAGGGATTCTCACCGCTCAAACGCGGCCACTGGTACTCGTCAAATAAATCGCTGAGTTTCGATTCAATCTCGCGATGGGAGAGTTCGTAATCATTGATCGTATATTCAAAGTGGCTTTTGTGGCTGCGCTCTTTGTCTTCTTGATGCATTAGCCATGCGTCAAAGTCCGCAGACACCGGCATAGCCAATGCTTCATAGAGACGATGAATGGCCTGCCTGGGTTCGGCGGTAATTTGGCGATAATCGATAAATACATGTGGCGTGTCGGGATGGTTGTTTAAGACTTCGCGAGGGTGGCGCATAGAGTCAAAGGCGATGTCGGTCATTTCGCGAAGCGAGGACGCATATTGAGACGGCTTCCAACCTTTACCCTGCCAGCTAAGCTCTAACAATTTGAGTGTGCTGGGAATGCAATCGTTGGGATTGCGCATCATGACGACGATGCGTGCATCCGGGAAGGTGTCGATGATGGCGGCCACCCAACCGCACATAAGCGGATTCTTACTTAGGTGGATGCGATTGCCACCATTTAATAATAGTTGTCGTTTGACGCACTCGCGGTAGTGGTGCATCCACCGACGGCGTTTTTTTGCCGACATATTATCAACATGATAGAGATCGATTTTATCCATCAGCGGTATATCGACTGCCCACTGCTGGGTAACAAAAGCGGCTTGCATTACAAACTGGTCTTCCTCGGCATTCCACAAACTCATATTGTGAATATGACGAAATTTGCCGAAGGTTTTGTCATCCCATTTTTTTAATCGGCGCTTGCAGGGCTGTCCCAAGGCGTGATCGAGTTTACCAAGTGCGCGAATGAGTTTTTTTTGTAACAGTGAAGGGAATAGCAGCTCCCAATATAGAAAATAGCTAAAATGATCACCGTCGGCCGCTAAGAGGCGGTGGCACAAGGTCGTGCCACTGCGGGCGTGGCCAACAATAAATACCGGGCGATCTACTCGCTGCCGCCATAGGCGCGGAAAAAACAGATAATCTAATAAAAAGCACAGGCTGTGAAAAAGCGATTGCAGGGGCAGCCACAGCAGTAATCTTCGCAACATTCGAGATCGGCCTGACCAGTTTTTTAAACACCACACATGTCGTAAAACACGGGCATAATAGGTAAAGTCAAAATACACCAGATAGGTCCCTTTTGATTGTCGATAAGACTTAGCCTAGAGGCTTTGATGCAGTGATAACAACTGGCATTTTGAGTTTTTATGAAGTAGTGTAAGTCCATGTTTGTATTGGTTTTTTTAAATAATTATAAAAATTCGAGCAGCCTGTTTACATTTTTCACTTGAGCCTTGCCGCAATGACAGAGAAGCAACCGCCACGAGCGCGGAAATTACCCAAGCAGAGCCGCTCTCTGTTTACCGTGCACGCCATTCAACAGGCATGCCTGAAAATTCTAGATGAAGAGGGCGCAGCTAAATTAACCACGCAGCGCATTGCGGATGTTGCGGGTGTGAATATTGCGTCGCTATATCAATACTTCCCGAGCAAGGAAGCCATTCTTGCCGACGTTTACGACAAGACAATGGTGGAACTGGCGGAGCAGGCAAGTCAGCGATTTCGAGAATTTAATAGACTTTCGAATCACTCTTTAAGTGATACATTGGCTAAAATTATTGATTTAGAGTGCGAACAATTACTGGCCTTACTGAAACTCGATCCCGATTTTTTTCGAGAGTATCAACACAGTTTTGATATTCATCGCTATATTAATGAACTGACGCAATTACAGAATAATCCGTCTTGGCAGGCGTGGTTGGAGCCTTTTTTAGTCAAGCATCAATGTAAAGGTAATCCGCGGTTTCGCAGTCGCTTAATAGAGCAGACACTGCAGGGAAATCTTAGGCAGGCTTTAATAGAACAAGCTGATTTACTGGCTGATCCTGAATTCAGAGAGGAGCTTTTGCAGTTGCTACTTGCGTATCTGCAATAGTGATTTGTTTAGCTCGATGCTGCATTACAGGTAGCTGTCTTGTCAAAATAAAAATAAAAAAACCGCCAACAATGTTGGCGGAATGCGGGGAGAGACCCTAGAAAATAAACTGCTTTGCAAAGTGTTGAAGTTGTTGAACTTTGGCATCGACGCTTTGGGTGTCTGGCTTGCCGTCGTAGGGGTTGCGGAAAGCGATATGACACTCGCTTACACCGAGGGCCGCCAGTGCGTCTTGGCCGGCCTGATGATAGGCATCTTTTGAGCTGACGTGGATGGCAAATGGCAGGTGATCCCGTTGAAATTGCTTTCTGAATTCCTGCAGCTTGTTGATAAGAACGCTGTATTCTTCGGCGCTCGCGCCAGCACCAATCCAGCCGTCACCTAATCTGGCTGCGCGGCGCAATGCCGCATCAGAATGCCCGCCGACAATAATCGGAATTGGGGCTGTAGGAACGGGGCAGAGTTTGATGCTATTTAAACTCAACTGCGCGCCTTCATAGGCAAAAAAGTCGCCGCTCAACAAACCCCGAAGAATTTTAATTTGGTCGTCAAAGCGCTCGCCGCGTTTTTCCCACGGTATGTGGCAGGCTTCAAAATCTTCCGGCCAAGGACTTAAGCCAATGCCGAAATCAAAGCGGTTATTGCTGAGGATGGCGAGCGTCGAGATTTGTTTTGCCACCGCCACCGGTTGCCGCACCGCGAGTTTATAAACGCCGGTGTTGAAGCGGATTTTTGTAGTGATTGCGGCTAAGTAGGGAATAGCGACCAGCGGTTCTACAAAGGGAAGATCTTTTAGAAACTCTCGCGAACCGTCGCCATTGTAAGGATAGTTACTTGATGAATGCTCTGGATAGCAGAGACTGTCAGGAAACGAAATGCTATGAAACCCCGCCTCTTCAGCGGCCAGTGTTAAAGCCGCATATTGATCCGGCGGACACATACTGGGGTTAAAACTGAATTTCATACTGGCTCTCCTGTTGGGGCTTTCTTAACACTGTGTTGTCGATTCTGTGAACAGCTGCGCAGCATAGTCCTTGCGCTAAATAATGCTCAGGACATTTCCATTCAAATTGATAAGCAAAACAACCCAGCTCACTAGTCGAGAAAATGTTTATAAAATTAGTTGTTTTTGTGGGCTTGCCGTCGCGCGAGTGACGCTAGTATTGGCTCAGGTATTTAAAGGGGTGATGAATGAACGATCGGTTTTTAATAAATAAAACGGCGGTGGTGACCGGTGCGGGTCAGGGTGTCGGCCAAGGTATTGCCATATCGCTCGCAGAGCGCGGTGCGACGGTGGCCCTGCTGGGTCGTAGTTTAGAAAAACTGGAGACCAGTCGAAACCTGATTGAGCAAGCTGGTGGTAAGGCGATCGCGATTGCCGTCGATGTTAAGAATGCGAGTGAATTGGCGGCGGCAATTGAGCGCGTCGTGAATGAAACCGGTGGTATTCAAATTCTGGTCAACAACGCTCAGGAGGTGCCCTTGGGCACGCTGTTAGCGGTAGCCGAGGAAAAAATTGAGGCTGGCTGGCAGTCCGGGCCGATGGCGACTTTACGGCTTATGAAGCTTTGTTATCCGTACTTGCGTGGCGATGGGGTGATTATAAATTTGGCGTCGTCGGTTGGCATGCGCTGGGATATGTCGGGTTACGGCGCTTACGCGGCAGTAAAAGAAGCAATTCGTTCGATCAGCCGCGCTGCGGCCTGTGAGTGGGGTGCTGAGCGTATTCGCTGCAATGTTATTTTGCCTCACGCCATGTCGCCGGGATTAAAAACCTGGACAGAAAATAGGCCCCAAGAGGCCGCTGAATTCATCGCCTCCATCCCGCTGCGCCGCATTGGTGAGTGCAAGGAAGATATTGGCGATTTTGTCAGCATGTTGTGCAGTGATCACAGTCGCTATGTGAATGGCCAGACCATCGCGCTAGATGGCGGCCAAGCTCGAGTTTCATAAGGTCTATGGCCGATATTGAGGATTAAAAAATGGGATTGTATATCGTGACAGGTGCGGCATCTGGAATTGGCGCAGCGATAAGTCAGCGCTTGGAAGATGACGGCGAAAAAGTAGTCAGATTGGATCGCCAGGAAGGCGATATCATTGCCGATCTTGCCAGTGAAGAGGGTCGCAGCGAGGCACTTCAGCGATGCCTGGAAATAAGTGAGCAGGGCTTGAATGGCCTGGTCTGTTGCGCCGGTGTGGGCGGTGCTAGCCCTAACGCCGCACTGATCCCAGAAGTCAATTTTTATGGCTCCATCGCCTTGCTAGAGGGCTTGAAAGACGTCTTGGCCGCCGTTCGAGGTTCTGCGGTGCTGACATCATCTAACTCTGCTCCGCACGAGACCGACCCCAACTATGTCGCCGCTCTGCTAAATGATGATCGTGCCTTGTTGTCTCAGACCCTGAGCGAGATATCCCCTCACGCCGCATACAGTGGTTCCAAGCAGGCAATATCAAAATGGCTGCGGCGCAAGGCGCCAGAGTATGCCCGTGCAGGGGTGCGCATCAATGCGGTTGCGCCGGGCTACACCCGAACGGCGATGACGATGGCCACTGAGAACGACCCTAAATTCAGTGCGGCGATTCGTGAATTCCTTGCTGCAATTCCCCTCGGCCGGGCCGGTGAAGTCAAAGACATTGCCGATGCTATTGGGTTTTTACTGAGCTCTGAAGCGAGCTTTGTCAGCGGCTCCATCCTTTATGTCGACGGAGGCCATGATGCCATGCTCCGTCCAGATGCAATTTAGAGTTTAACTATGGCCACATCTACTGAATACAGTCTTGGACCGAATATCTTCGCCCGTGGCTGGTATGTTATTGCGGAGTCACATGAGCTCACTGAGCGTCCCCTGGCGCTGCGCTTTTTTGATCAGGATTTTGCCCTCTACCGAGGTAAAAGCGGTCAGCTTGTGCTTTTAGATGCCCACTGCCCTCATATGCAATGCCATATTGCAGCTAGTGACACCGCGATCATTGCGAGGGAGGGCGCGCAAATTGAAGGTGATTCTATCCGTTGTCCGTATCACGGTTGGCGTTTTGGTGCCGATGGTGTGTGTGATGATATTCCCTACTTTGACGGCCCCAAACCTCGGTCGGCAAAACTGAATAGCTATGTCGTTGCAGAGAGTCTTGGCTGCATATGGATGTGGTATGACAATGACGGCAATGAGCCTCATTATCCGGTGCCGGACGTGCCACAGTGCCAGCAAAGTGAGTGGATTCACTGGCGTTTGGATCACCTTGGCGAGTTGGCAGTTCATCCCCAGGAAATTATCGATAACATGGCGGATGCACGACATTTAGGGCCTACTCACGGTGCGCCGTGTGAGTATTTTGAAAATGAATTCCGCGATCACATTTATATTCAACATCAGGGCGGTTTCCACAAGGAATACCAAGCTATGTTGCGCACCACAACCTGGTATACCGGGCCGGGAGTGTTGCTTTCGCACCAACTGTTTGGCGACGTTGAAAGTATTGAAATCATCGCCAATACACCAATAGCAGATGGGCGTGTGAAATTGTGGCACGGCCTCTTGGTAAACAGCGGGGTAGCTAAGCCGGGGCCTGATGAAGTAGAGCAGGCAAAGCAATTGCAGGCTGGCGCGCTCGATTCGCTAGCCGCAGATTTTGGGATTTGGAAGCAGAAAAAGCCCGCATTGCGGGTGCTACAGATTAAAACAGATGGTCCCTTTGCCCGCGGCAGGCGCTGGTATAAGCAGTTTTACATGCCATTGGCGGAGTGCGGCTCAATTCAAGAGGAGGTAAACGGCCGCTGCGGTGTTGAGGGCTTGGCCCCACTCCCTCCGGAAAGTGTCCTGGATGGGGCCATTGCTCAGCTTGTGGCGTTTGTGCGGGACGGCAGTGACCGTAATCGATAACAGTTTTGGATGATTTTGTTCTTCTTAAAAATAACGGATTAGCTAATCTTGTATCCATGAAAAGATCAGCGTGTGATCGCAATCTTTTTTCAAGTGCACCGTTATATAAATCTAAAAATCGGATATATAAAATGAAATATAGCAATTCAATCAGAGCGGTAGTGTTGGCCAGCGTTGCCAGTGGAATTAATTCCGTACACGCCGAAAATGTGCTGGAAGAGGTGTTGGTTACCGCTGAGCGACGTGTTGAATCTATGCAGGATACGCCGATTGCGATCACTGCTTTGACTAGCGATGGCATTGAAAAACGCGGTATTAGCAATGCCGACGATATGTTTGCCAGTATGCCGGGTATGGGTGGCTATTCAGCTCCTGGTTCGCGTGGTATCACCAGCCTGAGCATCCGAGGTATATCGGGTGGTTCACCGGCTAATATCTCCCTGGATCCCGCTGTCGGGATGTATGTCGACGGCGTATACGTTGGCAAGATGCTGGGTTCCGCCCTGGATCTAGCGCAAATCGAGCGTATTGAAGTTCTGCGAGGTCCACAGGGCACCTTGTATGGTCGCAACTCCACCGCCGGTGCCATGAATATTATTTCGAGAAAGCCGCTGGAAGAGTTTGCGGTTGACGTAACAGCTGGCATAGGCAATTACGGCCTGCGCACCTTAAAAACGAATGTTGATTTTGATGCATTGGGTGAGATTGGCGAAGGTGCGGGGAAGTTAACCACCGCAGTGAGTTTTATGACCAAAGATCGCGATGGCTTCTACGATAATTACTCTGGCGGAGAGGACTTTGACAGTTTAGATCGCCAAGCGTGGCGCGCCGCACTGCGCTGGCAGCCAACTGAGAATGTGACCGTCGATTATGTTTACGATCACAGCGAGTTAGATGAAGTCAACACGCTGCAGAAAGTGGTCGGTTTCACCGAAGGCCCAGCGCTAGGTGGTGATCGCTTAAGCTTCCTGCGTTTTGCTCAAACTACCGCAGGCCAACTGGCAATGGCGCCGGGTGCTGACCCGCGTATTAGCAGTCGTTGGTTGCCATCGATTCAAAAAACCATCGATGCCTATGAGCAGGTGTTAGCCAATGGTGAGGGCCGACCTGATGGCGGCGCAGCAGAGGCGACACCGATTACTCAGAGTGAGGTCGATGGTCACGCGATTACCGCGGAATGGCAGCTCGGCGAGCGAGGCATGCTAGGCGACGTGACGATTAAATCGATCACCGCCCAGCGGGAAACCGAGACCTATGTTGCCGGTGAACTGGATGATATCGACAGCAGCTTGGATGCCAATGGGGTGGGTGCTTACAATGACGGACTTCACGGCGTGCTGCTTCAATATTACGGTGGCAGCGGTGGCGCATCGTTTCCCGCCGTAGATTCACTTTGGGACGCCATAGATCAACAGGGCGCCGGCCATAGCATGCAAGATACGCTGTCTGAGTACGAGCAGCTGTCACAGGAATTTCAGTTCATTGGTGCGACTGAACAACTTGATTACGTGCTGGGTTTATTTTGGTTTGAAGATGAATCTAACTATCATCGGCAGGCGGCTTTTGCTATCCCGCTGGCGGGGCGCGATGATCAGAAGTACAGTTTGGAAACCGACGCCTTGGCGATTTACGGCCAAAGTACCTATCGTTTTGCCGAGCTTGATAATCGTCTCGCCTTGACCGTCGGCATACGTTACACCGAAGAGAAAAAGGCGATCAATTACGACTACGGTTCGGTTAGCACGCCGTTTGGTGTTTCACCGGCACGCGCGCTGTCGCGGGATGAAAATTTTTATAACTTTAGCTACAACGTCACTGCAGCGTATGACATCACAGACGATATAAACAGCTTCGTGCGCTATGCCACCGGCTATCGCTCGGGTGGTTTTAATGGCGAGGTGTTTAACAATAGTTTTGAAGAGGAAGTTATTGAGCAGTTGGAAGTTGGTGTGAAGTCTGATTGGTGGGATAGACGTCTGCGGGTGAACGCCGGTTTGTACACTTATGTGTATGACGAATTGCAGACCAGCTCTCTTGAAAGCACTGGGGGTGGAGTAACCTCGACAACCATTAACGCTGGTAAAGCCGAGCGTTGGGGAAGCGAGGTTGAGATCGCCGTGGTCGCAGTTGAAGATATGGTCGTGAGTCTGTCATATACCTATATTAACGGCGACTTTGAAGAATTTCCGGATACCTGTGCCAATAACCAGTGCATTGACGGCAGTGCAGAAGCCAAGCGCGGTAACTCACCGAGCAATAAAGTCACTGCCAGTATGGATTACACCTTTGCGCATACGGGGATTGGTAACTTCAACCTGTTTGTCGACGCGAATTGGCAAGACACCTGGGAGCAAGTTAGTTTGTCGCCATCAATCCTGGGTGGCACACCGATTCTTTATACCAATAGCTCGATGGACGCACGCACAATTATCAACACTCGGCTCAGCTTGAGTGAGATCCCTGTTGAGACTGGCGATCTGATGGTGTCGCTGTGGGTAAATAATCTTACCGACGATGATTACCCATCTTACGGTGTTAACTTCCAGGGCTTGGGTTTAATTACTGAGCAGTACGGTGCGCCGCGCACCTTTGGTATGGAGGTTCGTTACAGCTATTGATGCATGGGCTTGAGCTAGTTTGCTTCGACTGCAGCAGCGATAAGTACTGACAATGTTCCCGCGCTTGCGGGTGCATTGTTGCCTTGGTGTAAAGCTTGTCAATATAGATTTTTATGATGACGTCTGCTGGGTCTCCCTGTTGAGGTTTTTTTGGCGAGTTTACTCGCCTTTTTTATGCCCGTCGTTTGTGTCCCGAAGGCTAGTCGATATCACTATGCTGGTCTTCCATTTGTGAGCGGAACTGCTTCGGCGTTAAGCCGGTCCAACTGCGAAAGGATCGAATAAATGAGCTGGATTCCAGGAAGCCGAGTTGCTCGCCAATTTCGTGAATTTTTAATTTCTCATTTCGCAATAAGCGGGTTGCGATATCACTTCGGTATACATTTTTGAGTTCTTGATAACTGGTATTTTCGCTGTGAAGTCGGCGCCGCAGACTCGACGGCGACATATGTAAATCTTCGGCCATGGCTTCAAAGCTGGGTAAGCTACCGGTGCCACTTTTTGCCAGTAACGATTTTATGGCGGCGCCGGTACTGGCAGATTTCGAATCCTGAGTGATGAGCGAAAATACTGAGTGTTCCAGAAAGGCTTCAAGCGATGTTGTGGTGTGTACGGTGCGAAAGCGCAGGTAGTCTTCACTAAAATAGATCGCAGTATGAGTGGCATTATACTCAGCCTGAACGCCGGTTAAATTCTCTAAGCTGTCGCTATAGGCCTTGGATACCGGTGGTGCCGAAATAGTTAGCGCAGAAATTTCAATATCACGGCCTACCAGCCAACCCATAAATGCAAACCACACACGCAGCCCGGAGGCTTTGGCAATAGTGTCTGAATGGCTGGTTCTGTCCCATGAGTCAGGGCTGAAACGACTATTGAACGTGTCTATATCAAAATCGTAGTGCAGTTTAGCAATGCCGTTTTCACAACTGAGGTGAATCTGGTAGCCGGTTATGGGGTGGAGCATTTTTTGATAGCGTTCGGCGCGCTGCAAAGCTGAACCTAAATTTTGGCAATTGATAATGCTGTAACACATAAAGCGAAATACATCGGTGCCGATGCCCGCTCCCCACGGTAGTGCAATGTCCATTTCTTGCATCGCGGCAGCGGCGTGCTCGTATAGGCTCGAGTATTTGTATCCGGGCAATTCACTGTCTGGCGGTGACTTGAGTAAATGATTGGCATCCATGCCGGCACTTTTGGCTATAGCGGCAGAGTCAATGCCAACCTTGTCGAGATAGTCCAGTACCCGGAGAAATTTCCCAACGGATATGTTGTTGATTTTATGCATATTAACTGCTCTTTGCGGTGCTTGAACTTAAATGTGGATGCTTATGAAAGATTATGTGCTTTAGCGAATTATTGTGAGGGTTAATATGAAGCCATAGCTCGATACAAGTCAATTACGCATCTGGAGTAGGGCAGTGAGTAAAAATAATAATTATATTTTAAAAACGGCGCTGCATAGCGGTGTCAGTAACTCAATTATTAACGGCATCTGCGCTTGGCTCTTGAGTGGCGGAAAAGTGCATTTGCCCATTTATGGTGGTGGGGGAGTGTTTTATGATTTTTTGGCAACTACCGTCATTCTGATTTTTATTCTGACATTGATCGTGTTGCCGATGCAGCGGAAGAAGGCGCCGGCAAATATGCAAGTTAATGCGCCGCTGCCGCGATTCTATACCTTGTTTTTTTCTTATATGGCGTCCTTTAGAAATACCGCCATTGCCGGACTGCTAGCGGTGTATGGCTTCGTTCTGATGGCCGTGTTTTTGCTACTGGCGTTTCCGCTCTTTGAGCTTTATGAGCTGAGCCGTTTTAGCTACAGCGTGAGCAAGGGCGTATTGATGGGCCTCGTTGCAGCGCTAGTCACTTGGCCGATTGTGTATATCGCTTTAAAGCCAGCGAATGGTCTAAGCAACATTATCCTTGGAGATAAATCATGACAGGAGTTTTGCGGGGAAAGATCGCTCTGGTAACCGGTGGAGCAACGGGTATTGGCCACGCTATCTGCGAGCAGCTTGCAATCGAGGGCGCGAGTGTTGCACTCATTGATATCAATCGTGACGCAGGTGAAACGGCTGCCTTAGCCTTGCAGCGCCACGGTGTTGAGTCTGCCTTTTTCTATTGCGATGTGAGCGATGAGCAACAGATATCAGCCATGGTAACAGCCGTGCTTGAGCGTTTTGGTCGCTTGGATATCGCTTGCAATAACGCGGCGCTGAGCCGAGGCAGTGGCCCGATCCATCAATTCAGTCGCGCGGTCTTCGATCAGACCCTGGAGATGTGTTTAACCAATACCTGGCTGTGTATGAAGTACGAGTTAGAGGCGATGTTGGCGCAGGGCGCTGGTGCCATCGTGAATATCTCGTCAAATGCATCTTTGCGCGGTCAGGCTTTTAACACCGCCTATGCGGCGGCCAAAGGTGGCGTAAATATTTTAACCAAGAGCGCCGCAGCAGAATATGCGGCGCAGGGTGTGAGGATCAATGCGGTGTCCCCCGGGGTTATCCGCACCCCCGGATTAGAGAACTATTTTAAGGAACAACCAAAAGCCGAAGAGCAGATGAATAAAGTGACGCCTATGCGTCGCCTTGGCGAGCCCTCGGAAATCGCGAATGCGGTTGCATTTCTTTTATCGGAAAAAGCATCTTTTATCACTGGTCAGTTGCTTTCTGTGGATGGCGGCGGCGCAGTAAGGGGTTAATCATGACAGACAAAAATACGCTTATTGCCTCCTCTAAACGGGCGCGGGTCGAGCTGCCTATGCCCTTTGGCTGGTTTCAGGTTTTGTATTCTCAAGAATTAGCTATTGGCCAATCTTTGCCCTTGGAGTACTTCGATCAAGAGCTGGTGATCTTTCGCACTGAATCTGGCGCGGTCAAGGTCCTGGACGCCTACTGTGCCCATATGGGTGCGCACCTGGGTTACGGTATTCGCGATCAGGCTGGTGGTGGCTCGCGGGTGGTGGGCGAAAGCATAGTTTGCCCGTTTCACGGTTGGCAGTTTAATGGCGAGGGCGAGTGTACAAGCATCCCGTATGCGAAGAATTTACCGCCGCGGGTGGCGCGCTGTGAAAAGGTGATTCCTAGCTGGCACGTCCGTGAAGCGAATCAGTGTATCTATGTGTGGTATCACCCGGAGGGTGTTGATCCGTTGTTTGATCCCATCGAGATCGACGAGGCTGGGCTCGACAATGCCGACTGGGGTGAGCTGCAAATACACGAGTGGGAGATTGAAACCCACATGCAGGAAATTGGCGAGAATGCCGTCGATGCAGCGCATTTCTGCTTTGTACACGGTACCCCCGAAATTCCTGAGCCAGCTGAGATTCGTTTTGAAGACCACCTTCGTCACGGTGTCTTTGTCTCAAAAATGGACACCCCTCGCGGCGCCGTCGAAGGCCGCATTGAAAATAGCAGCGTCGGGCCAGGCCTCTCTGTGGTGCGATTCAGCGGTATTTGCGACACGGTCTTAATGGCGAATATCACACCCATCAATGGGATTCGCAGCCGTGCCAAATACGCCTTCATTCAGCGTCGCGATGGCGGTAAAACCAGTCGAGTTGCACAGGCCATCATAGATGATATTCGTCAGCAGATGGAAGAGGATAAAATTATTTGGGCGCGTAAACGCTACCTTGAAAAGCCCATGCTATGCGATGGCGATGGTCCTTTTGCCAAGTTCCGGCGCTGGTATAGCCAATTTTTGATCGAGGGTGGCGATAATGATCGCGGCTAAAAATATTCATTATCCCCAGCTTTTTTCGCCGGGAAAAATCGGCAACCTGGCACTGCGAAATCGCATTGTGATGGCGGCCATGGGCTCCGAGTTCGCCAATGATGATGGTTCGATTGGCGAGCGGTTGATGGACTATTACGAAGCGCGTGCGGCGGGCGGCGTGGGCTTGATTGTATTGGAAACCTCATCGGTTTCCTGGCCCAAAGGCGCGGCGATGCCGAATATGATTGGCTTTTCTTCCGACGCCTATTTGCCTGCATTAACAGAGCTAACTGATCGTGTGCATCGCCATGGCTGCAAGATTGCGGCGCAGCTAAATCACAGTGGTAAAGTCGCGCAGGAAGACACTGCGGCGGGACGGCCTATGTTGGTGCCCTCTGTTCCCCATCGCAAAAAGGGAGATATGTTTGACAGTTTGACCCAGTTAGAAATAGCCAATTTTGTCCGAGCTGCGGGTCCCGATGGTAAAGGTCCGCAATATAAAGTGATGGATAGAGCCGATATCGAATGGGCGATTTCTAAGTTTGTCGCCGCCGCACGTCGCACTGTCGCTGCGGGCTTTGATGCTATTGAACTGCATTGCGGCCACGGCTATTTAATTTCGTCTTTTTTGTCTCCTTATAGCAATCGCCGCGATGATGAATACGGCGGCGATGTTAACAATCGCGCGCGTTTTTTACTGGAACTTATCGCTGCGATCAAAGCAGAGATCGGCAATGATTTCCCTATAATCTGTCGCCTTGATGCCCACGAGTTTAGGCTTGAAGGCGGCATTCGCATTAGCGATACCGTTGCCGTTGCCAAGCTGCTCGAAGTGGCGGGTTGTCACGCAATCGATGTCAGCGCTTACGCTGACGTCAGTGTTGGGGTTGCGTTTACCGAAGGGCCGCTGGTGCATACGCCCGGGGGTTATATTGAATTTGCCACTGAGTTAAAAGCGGCAGTGAGTATTCCAGTGATCGCCGTTGGTCGTATCGAAGCGGCGATAGCGGAGCGACATATCGCGGCGGGTGATTTTGATTTTGTTGCCATGGGGCGCAAATTATTGGCGGACCCCGAGCTGCCTAATAAATTATTAGCTGGTCGCGAAGACACCGTTCGCCCCTGTATCTATTGCTATGTCTGCGTCAGCCAAATTTTTATCAATGAGCCTATGTTCTGTGCTGTTAATCCCGGTACTGGTCGCGAAGCGGAATTGGGGCAGATTGTCGCGACTAAAGCTGCACGCCGCATATTGGTAGTGGGCGGTGGCCCTGCCGGTATGGAGGCTGCGCGAGTGTTGTCCCTGCGTGGTCATCAAGTCAGCTTGTGGGAGCGCGACAAGGTACTCGGTGGTACCGCCAGAGTGGCGGCATTGGCCTATGAGCCCAATGGTCGAATAGTGCGTTATCTCAAAAATGCCTTGGCGGAATTGCCGGTGAATATCGAGCTGGGCAAATCGGCGAATAGCGAAAATATCAACGCTGCTGGTTTTGATACCGTGATATTGGCAACGGGCGCTCGTCGACGCGCCCCGGATATTGCCGGTAAGCAACTCAGCCATGTCCTTGATGGCGAAGAGCTGCGCGACATGCTGTTTGCTGGCAATGCTCGCGGTAAATTGAATTGGCATCAGCGCTTGTTGACGCGCTTATCCGGTGCATTGGGGCTGAGTCGGAATATCGATCTCATGCGTAAACTCAGCCATGTCTATATGCCACTGGGCAAACGTGTCTGCATTATAGGCGGCGGTTTAGTTGGTTTAGAAGTGGCCGAATTGCTCGCCGAGCGCGGTCGACAAGTAACGGTGCTAGAGGCGGGCCGCGACCTGGGCGCAGAATTGAGCCTGGTGCGTCGCTGGCGGGTGCTGCATCAACTGAAGGAGCACGGTGTGGAGCTACACCGCAACGCTGCAGTGCGGGAAATTACGGCCGATCGCGTGATGTTTACGCAAGGAGAGAGCGAAGCTCACACTGTTGCCGACAATGTCATTATTGCCGTAGGTGCGGAACCTGACAGTGATTTGCGCCAGCAGTTTGCCAGTCTCAAGGTCGATCTTCATAGCATTGGCGACAGCGCCGAGATAGGGTACATCGAGGGTGCCATCCGCAGCGCCCGTGAACTGGCGGTGAGTCTGTGATGAAAACGGTTTTAGTACGGATTTTTGCCAGTCTTGTACTCCTGTTGCTACTCGTTGGTGGCGGTGGCTATGTTTGGCTTTTGGATTCTGAGCCGGCGCTGCCCGCGCAGCAATTATTTTATAACGGCCGCGTTATTACCATGAACAGTGATGATCAAATTGTCTCTGCGATGGCGGTGCGAGATGGCCGTATTGTGGCGCTGGGCAGAGACGAAGACATTCTCGCATTAGCGGATTCTACAACGGTGATGACTGACCTCGATGGCCGCAGTTTATTGCCGGGCTTTATCGATGCTCACGGACATTTCCCCGGCACCGGTCTGAGCGCAGTCGGCATAGATTTAAGTAGCCCACCGATTGGCTCAGTGAGCAGCATCGCTGATATTCAAACATTGTTGCGTACCGGCCTTAGCGAGGGCGGAGACGAGGATTGGCTTTTCGGATTTGGCTACGATGATTCCTTGCTCAGTGAGGCGCGCCATCCCACTCGGCAAGATTTGGATGCCGTGTCAGCCACCAGACCCATTTATTTAATGCACAGCTCGGGTCACATGGGTGTGGTTAACAGTGCCGGCTTGCGACTTGGCGGTATTGGTATAGACACGCCGGATCCGGATGGCGGAATGATTGTAAGGGACGCGAAAACTGGAGAGGCAAGCGGATTACTGCTTGAACATGCGACAGATTTAATTGCGCCGATAGCGATGGATTTTAGCGCCATTGATTTCCTAGCCATGATCGATGAAGCCGCAAAGCAGTATCTGGCTGCGGGAGTCACTACCGTTCAAAGCGGTGGTGTTGATATGCCCATGCTGAATGGATTGTTCTGGGCCTCTCGTTTACAGCGTATTCCTCAGCGGGTAATTACCTGGCCGCTCGCCGATATTAATTTTGAAAAATTAATGAATGGCGAATTGAATCTTGAACACTTTGACAGCGATAAATTTACCGCCTCAGCGATCAAGCTGATTGTCGACGGCAGTATACAAGGCTATACGGCGTATCTGACCCAGCCCTATTACCGGCAGCAGCCTGATCAATTAGATCAAGACTATCGAGGCTTTCCTCGCTACCAACAAAATGAACTCAACGAACGCGTAACTGCGCTGTATTGCAAAGGCTTTCACCTCGCCTTGCACGGCAACGGCGACGCCGCCATCGATATGGTCATTGCGGCCATACGCGCAGCGCAGCAAAGCTGTTCTCGCGAGGATAGCCGTAGCATCCTCGTTCACGCGCAAACAGCGCGCCCGGATCAGCTTGACGCGATGAAGGCGCTGGATATTAGCCCCAGCTTTTTTATCGCCCACACTTTTTTCTGGGGCGATCGTCACCGCGATCAATTTCTTGGGCCAGCGCGCGGCTCGCGTATCAGTCCCATGGCCGATGTGGTAGCGAGAGATATGCGATTCACGGTGCATCTGGACTCGCCCGTCGTGCCAATGGATGTCAATAAACTGTTGTGGTCCAGTGTCACCCGGCAAACGCGCAGTGGTGCAGTGCTTGGGCCTGAACAGCGAGTCAGTGCAATGCAAGCGCTGCGAGCACTGACTATCGACGCGGCGTGGCAAAGTTTTAAAGAGCACGAGATTGGGTCACTGGCTGTGGGCAAGATCGCTGATTTGGTATTGCTGGATCGCGACCCGTTTGCAGGCGATGACAATCTACTGAATTTTAAGGTCGACAGAGTCTGGATAGGGGGCCGATGCTATTTTCAGCGCGGCGCAGATCAGTGCAGCGAGGCAGGAAATTAAGCTAGCTGCGCTTACAAATTTTAGGAGTAAAAAATGAGTAAAAGATTGCAGAATAAAGTCGCCATTATAACTGGTGGTGGTCAAGGGATTGGCGCGGCAACCGCAATTCGTTTTGCCGAAGAAGGCGCCAAGGTAGTAATCTGTAGTCGCCGTATTGAACCTCTACACGCGGTGGCGGAACAAATTTCTGCAATGGGTGGCGAATGTTTGCCGCTGTCAGTAGATATCAGCAAAGAAGATGAGGTGAAAAAACTGGTTGCCGACACCATGGGTAAATTTGGTCGCATAGATATTATCGTCAATAATGCGGTGGCTATGATTCCCGGCATGTTGGCGAATCACAGCACCCGCGGTTGGTTGCAAAATTTTCAGGTGTCACTCGATGGTGCGATGTTTTTAATGCGCGAATCCTACTCTCAATTGAAAGAAAATCGCGGTGCAGTGGTGAACGTTTCCTCGGTTTGCGGTTTGGCGGGCTCGGTGGGAACCGCGGGTTACAGTGCGGCAAAAGCGGCGATGATCTCGCTAACCCGCAACGCGTCTATTGAATGGGCCCCTAAAGTGCGGTGCAATGTTGTTGTCCCTGGCGCCTTTTTAACGCCCTCATTAGAATCTGTAAATCCTGATGAGAAAAGCCAGCAGGCGACGGGGAAAACCATTCCTTTAAAACGTATAGGTGATCCGCGGGAATGCGCCAATGCCATATTGTTTCTTGCTAGCGACGAAGCCTCATACATTACTGGTGCCGTGTTGCCGGTGGATGGTGGGCGTATGGCAGAGCTAAATACCGGTGCGGCGGCCTGGGGAGATTAAGTATGTCTAAATCCATTGAAGAGCGTATCGACAGGCTGGAGTCGCTGGATGACATTCGCCAACTAGTGGCGAAGTATTCGCTGTCATTGGATATGCGCGATCTCGATGCACACGTGAATTTGTTTGCGGAAGATATTCGAGTCAGTCGCGAACTGAGTGGGCGCAGCCATTTAAAAGCCTGGGTAGACGACACTCTCCGTCATCAATTTAGCGGCACGTCTCATCACGTTGGCAATCACATTATTGAGTTTACTGATCCCGACAATGCGATGGGTGTCTTGTATTCCAAGAACGAGCACGAGTGCGGCGGTGAGTGGGTCATCATGCAAATGCTGTATTGGGACGACTACCAGCGTATTGATGGGCGCTGGTATTTTCGTCGTCGTCTGCCCTGTTATTGGTATGCCACGGATTTACTACCTAGGCGGCAGCAAAGGATACAGTCGCTTCTTTAAAAAAGGATTTTAC
>NZ_CAXBHN010000035.1:0-20186 GCF_963975605.1 uncultured Zhongshania sp.
TTGCTAGCCAAGCCCGCGAACGCCGCGACATGGCACAGGCCGAAGAGTCTGAAATTAATACTGAAATGAAGCGCCGCACTCTTTTGAAAGAAGAGGGTTTGCTGCTTGATTCCGATTCAGTGCGACGGGTACTGACCGACTGGGCAAGCATTGGGAAAAATGAATTTATTGGTGCTGTAGATACGATCATTACAGCCATTGAGTCAGAGCATGGTATTACCGTCGACCGCGAACCCATACAGCAGGACATTGACGCTGCCCTCAGAACTATTGGCAGTTACTCATTTGAACCTGGCGAAATTGGTGGAGGAAGTGCGGGAGACGTGGACGCCTCAGCCTGACCAGCCAACCATAGAATGGCTGCCGGCAAACATCCGGTTGCCAGCAGAAGACAGCGCCAGCCCCGGCTACTACAAGGTTGAAACGGTGCCGTATTTCTGGGGCGTAATGCACGCACTAGACAACAACGCGTGCTGGCTACTGGTGATGCAAAAAGCTGCGCAAATAGGCTGGACCGTATTGCTCGCGGCGTGGGTGTGCAAGGTCGCGAAGGTTGACCCCAGCCGCATACTGGCGCTGTTTCCGAAAGACGAAAAAGCCCGCAATTTTGTGGACGAAAAGTTTGTGCCAATGATTGGCGCCTCGCCGGCAATGAGCACAGTCATCGATGTGACCACCAGCCGCAAGGCAGGCAACCGCACAACGGTAAAGAAGTTCGCAGGCGGCGAACTCAAGTGCACCGGATCGAATAGCGTAAGTAACGTGAAGTCGACCACCGCACGGCGCGGCATTGTAGAAGAGCCAGACGACACCAACCGCGACATAGGCGACCAAGGCGACGCGATTCGCTTATTCCGCGAGCGCCTAAAACGCATGCCCAACAAAAAACTGATTGTTGGCGGCACACCGTCGGTGGCCGATCTGTCGCAAGTTGAACACTACACGCGACTTGGCACCATGCGCATATTGCCGGTGACCTGCCACGACTGCGGCGAAAGTCATGTGCTGGACTGGGAGCAAGTCAGTTGGGACACCAAAGAAGGCGGCTCACCGCACCCTGTGTTTGGCTTAAACCTGCCAGACACCGCAATCTACAGCTGCCCGCACTGCGGTAGCCTGTGGAGCGACTACCGGCGCCAGCGAAATATTCTTGATACGTGCAAAAATGCTAAAGACGCCGGCGACGAATTTGCAGGCTGGGTAAAGCAGCAAATTGGCGAAGGCTACACCGCCGACCAATGCGAACCCATAGAAACATTCATGGAGCTTTCAGAGCTTTACGTTTGCATGCCGGGCACCAGCTTGGCGGACGTGGTGCGAGACTACTTAGAGGCAGAGCACGAAGCCGAGGCGGGCGACGAATCTGCCCGCATAGTATTTCAAAACAGCAAACTAGGCAGGCCGTACCAATACGCCGCCAACCAGATATTAGACAGCGAAGCGCTACGCAAAACTGCAGAAGACTACCCAGAACTAACCTGCCCAGAAGGCGGGCTAATGGTCACCGTTGGCGTAGACGTACAGCACGACCGGCTGGCGGTGATCATTCGCGCCTTTGGCAGAAACGAAGAAAGCTGGCTAATGCACTGGGGTGAAATAGACGGCGACCCAGCCGACAAGCAAGACGCTTGTTGGGGCGCGCTAGACAAGCTGATATTTCAGCCGTTTCCGCACATGCGCTTTGGCAGCATTATTGCGGCGGCGGTCAGTATCGACTCGTCGGACGGCACCACCAGCAACGCGGTTTATAACTGGGTGCGCACCCGCACGAAGAAGTATCGCGGCACTTTGGTCATGGCCATAAAAGGCGACAGTAACGACCAAGGCACAAAAGAAATATTCAGCCTGCCACGGCAGGTAGATCGCAACAACGCAAAACGGCCAACCAAAGCAGACCGCTTTGGAGTGCGGGTTTACATGGTCGGCACCCACAAAGCCAAAGATCTAATAGCGAAACGGCTGCAAGGCACCAGCGCCTACATGCACAGCTGCATGCACGTTCGCCAAGACTATTGGGACCAAGTAACTGCCGAGGTCAAAGCACCCAGCAAGCGGCATCGCGGCAAACTGCTTTGGCAACTACGCAGCGGTAAACGTAACGAAGCGGGCGATTGCGAAAATTACGCACTGCACGCTGCACACGCAAAAGGCATGCACAAACTGACTGACGGTAAATGGTCAGAGATAGAGGCCCGCTTAGGGCAAAAAACATTATTCAGCGACACGGGTGAAACAGCAGAGCACAAACCAAAGCGCAAGCGGCGGGGATCTGCGCCTGTTGGGTCGCTGCTTGATTCATAAACGGATGGAATACAAATGGATAATCAGCACAAGAAAATAAGCGGCTACCGTGATTTATCGCAAGAAGAAATTGACTTGATGAATGAGTTAAAGGCCGTCGGCCCGCAACTGGAAAACCTAATTAATCGGGTCGGTACTCACTTAATGAACCAGTCAGACGCTGCGATTAAGGCTGGCAACAATGCAGAGATCGATAGATTAGACAAGGCAAACTCTCTGCACTGGCTGATGATCGCTAAAGATCATTTGCAACTGGGGCTTATGGCAGGAATCCGCGCTGTAGCCCAACCTGAAACGTTCTAGGGAGCGCTCAGAATGGATGATGCGCCAGAAATGCTTGTAAGGCTTGGTGGCGATGTTATACGCAGGCCAATCGCAAGCGTCCACATCCTAGGGCCAAATATCCCGCCAGTGAAAAAACCGTTACTGAAAGAGAACGAGGTTTTGTTAGAGGTCATTGGCGAACCAATACCGCGAATTATTAAAGCCTGCTGACGATTAAGCGCAAGCGGCGCGGGTCTGCGCCTGTTGGGTCGTTTTTGAGATGAGGACGGGAACCATGCGAAACCATTTATGGTTAATGGCTGTTAAAAACCACCCGCAAGGGCAAGTACTATCACGCTGGCTGCTTGTAGTACGCGCTGTGCTATTCCCGTTAGATACATTTTATTGGCGCATGAGCAAAACGCGCGGCTACGACTGGCAAACTGATTCGTGGAATATTGAAGGCGTTCGCCTTTCAGGGGCAAGCCTTCGGATGCTAAGTAAGGCCGCCGGTGGATTTTACCAAATAGATCGCGACGGTGACCTTATTTTGATTGAGCTCGCTTCAGTCGACGTTCTTAAGCGCCTGCAGCAATAGCTTAACTAGAAGAAAAAAATTTCGAGCAAAGTTTCACATGAAACACCCCAAACCGGCCAAGCGCCGGTTTTTTTACGCCTAGGAAAACACATGACTCAATCTGCAAGCGACATGCTCGACCTGTATATACAGGCCGAAAAGGATGTGCTCGAAGGTAAGACCACCACCATGAATGGTCGCACCCTGAGCATGGAGAACCTGCAAGAGATCCGTGCTGGCCGTAAAGAGTGGGAGCGTCGTGTTGCATCTGAAACTGCAACAGCAGCAGGGCGCAAGCGTCGCAGCCCAGCATTGGCGAACTTTGTACGATGAATATTGTTGATAAAACAATTGGCGCGTTTTCGCCTGAGCGCGGCTTAAAGCGCTGGAAGGCGCGGCAAGCTCTGCAAATTGCAGCGCGCTACGAAGCCGCCCAGTCCAGCCGCACCCGCAAAAACCCTGCTGACAATCGCAGCGGCGATGCGGTTACAGAATACGACATTGTGACCCTGCGCGGACAAGCGCGGCACTTAGAGCAAAACCATGATTTCGCTTTTGGCATATTAACCACGCTGATCAATAACATTGTTGGGCCGCGCGGTATTGCTGTCGAGTTTATGCCCAAGCGCATTGGCAGCGACGAAATTGACGCCGACCTAGCCGCCGAGATGGGCGAGGCATATAAAGAATGGTGCCGCCGTCCTGAATGCACCGGCCAGCATAGCTGGGCCAAAACCCAACGCCTGCTGGCGCTCACATGGCTGCGCGATGGTGAAGTATTGCTGCGCCATTTAGAGGGCGTAATACCCGGGCTAAAGCACGGCAGCAACGTGCCTTACAGCGTTGAATGTTTTGAGCCTGACTTTTTACCCGTTGACCACAACGACCCAGCCAAACGGATTGTGCAGGGCATAGAAAAAAACGCATGGGGCCAGCACGTTGGTTACTATCTGTATGACGATCACCCCGGCGGCAACAAATTTTGGAAAATGCAGGCGCGCCGTTATTCGGCCACCAATATTGAGCACCTAAAGTTTGTGCGTCGCTTACATCAGACTCGGGGCGTGTCGATTTTTGCGACGGTAATGAACCGCATAAACGACATTAAAGACTACGAAGAAGCCGAGCGCGTAGCTGCAAAGATCGCCAGCATGATGGTCGGCTTTATTCAAAAAGGTGATGCCAGCCTTTACGACCCAGACGACGCCACCGACGAAGAAGGCAACCGCCAACTGAGCTTGCGAGCGGGGCAAATTTACGACGACCTTGAGCCTGGCGAAAGCGTTGGCACCATTCAAAGCAATCGGCCCAGCGGCTTGCTCACCCCGTTTTTAGAAACCATGCAGCGTATGGCGGCCACCGGCACCATGGCCAGCTTTAGCAGCATTAGCAAAAACTACAACGGCACCTACAGCGCCCAGCGCCAAGAGCTGGTAGAGCAATGGAGCAACTACGAAACCCTAAGCCTTGAATTTTGCGAAGAGATCGTAGAACCAGTGGTGCGCCGCTGGGTAAAAATGATGGAGCTAAGCGGCGCGATCAAGATACCGCGCGACATAGACCCAGCAAGCCTGCTGCACATCGACTTTATTACCCCAACCATGCCGTGGATCAACCCAGTGCATGAAGCGAATGCCGACGAAATCCTGCTAGAAAACAACTTAATTAGCCCGCAGCAGGCAATTCGCCGCCGTGGTCGCAAGCCAGACGAAGTGCTGAGCCAAGTTGAATCATGGAATAAAAAAGTAAAAGAGAAACAAATCACCGCGCCAGCCAAAAGACCGGCGCCCACACAGCCACAAACTGAATAGGCAGCGTTATGAAAAATTGGTACGAAATGTCGCTTACCTCATTAGAGGGAGCCGCCGAAACAACGGCTGAAATTTACGTGTATGACTACATTGGCTACTACGGCGTAGAGGCAAAGCAATTTGCCAAAGACCTTAAAGCACTGGGTGATGTTAGCCACATAAAACTACGCATAAACAGCCCGGGTGGCAGCGTGTTTGAAGGCACCGCAATTTATAACCTGCTTAAAGAGCACCCCGCCACAATTGAAGCATGGATCGATGGTCTAGCTGCCAGCATGGCCACAGTAATTGCGCTAGCTGCCGAGACTGTGCACATCGCTGAAAACGCCTATTTCATGATCCACAACCCAAGTGGTGGCGCGTATGGCGACGAGCGCGCAATGGAAAAAGCAAAAAGCCAGCTCAACAAAGTCACCAAAACCATGATCAACCTTTACTCCACGCGCAGCGGCCTGAGCGAAGACGAAGTTGCGACCATGATGAACGACGAAACATGGTTTGTGGGACAAGAGGCGGTAGACGCAGGCTTTGCTACCGACACCACCGCAGCAATTGAAATGGCCGCCAGCTACGGGCCAGATCTACTCAACAATTTTAAGAATACGCCGGAGGCCATTTTAAATGTGGCTACCGCGTCTACGGACAATATTTTTTTCCCGTCTGCGGTTGCAGGCACTCAACCTAAGCAAGAGGCTAAACCTATGGACCCTAAAAACCCTAAGCCGGTTGCAACCGCCGATGATGAAGCGATTGTAACCCCCGAAATGCGCGCTGCCATCGTTGCCGAGGCTCAACAAGCCGAAGCCACACGCCGCACAGAGATTAAAGCTGTATTTAAAGGCTTTGACGCTCACAGCGACGTAATGACCGCCTGCCTTGATGATATGAACTGCGACGCTCAAGGCGCCAAAGACAAACTGTTAGCAGCCCTAGGCTCTAGCAACAGTCAGCCCGGTCACAGCTACAGCATTGTAGTGCAAGATGGTGACGGCATTGCTCGCATGAAGGCTCACGCAGAAAACACCATTGCGATGCGCGCACTGGGCGCCAAGCGCGAAGAAAACAACGAGCTGGCCGGCTACACCATGTTTGAACTGGCCCGCATGATGCTGCACGCGCGCAACGTGAACACCGGCGGCATGGACAAAATGGCATTGGTTGCTGCTGCGTTTACTCACAGCTCTGGCGACTTCACCACTGTGCTTGGCAACATCGCCCATAAGGCAATGTTAAAAGGCTACGAAGAAGCCGACGAAGTGTTCCAGCGCTTCACCTCGGTTGGTTCATTCAGCGACTTTAAAGTGCATACCCGCACAGACCTTGGCTCATTCCCAAGTTTGCGCCAAGTCGGTGCCGGTGCAGAGTTTAAATATGTGACCATTGGTGAGCGCGCCGAAACGTCAGTGCTGGCCACTTACGGCGAACTGTTTAGCATTAACCGCCAAGCCATCATTAATGATGACTTAGGCTTGTTTACTCGCCTGCCTCAAAAAATGGGACGCGCGGCCGTTCGTACCGTAGGTGATCTGGTGTTTAGCATTTTCCTCAACAACCCAGCCATGGCCGACACGGTCGCGCTGTTCCATGCCGACCACAACAACTTGCTAACAGCAGCTGGAATCAACACCACCAGCGTTGATCTGGCGCGGGTCAAAATGGCAGTGCAGGCAGAAGGCAACGCTAAGCTAAATTTGCGTCCTAAGTTCTTGCTTTGCGACGTGGCAGACGAAGGCGCGGCAAAAGTCACGCTGGAATCAGAATATGAAGTGGGCGCCAGTGCCAAAAATAACACCGTGCCAAATAGCGTGCGCGGCATTGCCGAAGTAATCAGCGACGCTCGCCTCTCTGGGCATAACGGTTGGTATTTGCTGGCAGACCAAAACATGCACGACACCATTGAAGTGCAGTATTTGGATGGCAACCAAGCGCCTGTACTTGAACAGCAAAACGGCTGGAACGTCGACGGTACTGAATTCAAAGTACGCATGGACGCAGCTGCAAAAGCATGGGACTTCCGTGGCATGACCAAAACCCCAAAAAGCTAACCCCTAGTAGATAAACACTAAACCGCCGGCAATGACCGGCGGTTTTTGTATCTGCATTTTGTAAATTTGGAGAAAGAAAATGGCTGACAATTATGTAGCAGCAGGGAATGTCCTGGACCATACCGCGAGTGGCGATATTGCCAGTGGCGCTGTTGTGGTTATGGGCAATATTTTAGGTGTTGCGTTGGACGCTATCGCTAATGGCGAAACCGGCCCTGTGCAAATCAAGGGCGTGTTTACCGTGCCTAAAGTAAGTGGTGCGGTTATCGCTCAAGGTGATTCGTTGACTTACGACATTACCGCCGAAGCGTTTGATGACAACGCAGCAACAGCCGCAGCGGGTGACATAACCGGCGCAGCAGCAGTGGCAGCAGCGGCAGCAGGCGACGGTGCAACCACAATGCAAGTGCTGCTTACCGGTGTGCCTGGCGTAGTAGAGACCGGCTGATAATGGCTAGCTTTAACGCAACCATCGCCAAGCGAGATCTGCGCATGCTGTCTCGCTTGGGGAATGAGTTGGTGTGGACCAAAACCGACACCAGCACGGTGGATGGCAATGGCATTATCGACCTTGAAGCAGAAATCTACGGCGACAATGATGCCGTGCCGTATATCGGCAAGGTTGTCACCGTGGCGCGCAGCTTTGTGGGTGTGTACGCGATGGGCGAAACCATCACTGACATACTTACTGGCAAGGCTTACAAACTGCAGCGCGTTGTTAAAGACGACGGCCACGTGCGAACGATAGAGATAACAACATGATTGCCGACTTGGTTGCGAAGCTAGAAACAGTTGCAGAGCTGCAAACCGTTAAACAAGCCTACACACTGGTTCCGCTCGAAGATTTAAGCGAGGCCTGCCCAGCGTGCTTTGTGATACCCGTTGGCGAAGACGCTGGCCAAAACACGGGCGACAACTACGTTAACCAAAATCTAACCACAGACTGGGGCCTGTTTATTGTTTGCCCCGTTGCTGAGCTAGACACCGTGCGCCAAGCAATTCGCACCGCCTTGCTCGGATGGGTACCGGCCGGCCTTTACGATCACACCGTGTTTGTGCGCGGCGAGATCTTAGATTTAAAAGGCCAATACCTGTGGTGGCGAGACGTTTACCGCACCAGCACCTATATACGCGCAACTTAATTAATTAACGCCTAACGCTCACCAATATTCACCGCGCTCTGCGTGGGGTATTCGCGTGCGCGTGCAAAACATAACCCCAAACCCAAACCCAAACCGAAAACAGGAGGTCAGTCATGGCCAGAGCTGGAGGACGTTACGTGCTCGAAAAAGACGGCAAGCGCCGCTTAGTCAGCCGTACCCAACCACAACCGCGCAAGGGCGCTGCCAAGGCTGGCAATGCCGTTGCACCAAAAACCGCACCGCAAGCGCAAAGCTTTAACGCTGCGCCTGCCGCTGAGAAAGAGGCTAAATAATCATGTTAGCAAAAAAGAAATATATTCTTGCTGTGGCAGAATCGACCTACGGCACTGACCCCACACCAGACGGCGCCAACGCTATTTTAACAAGCAATTGCCAAGTCCAGCCGCACCAAGGTAACCGCGTTAGTCGCAACCTTGATCGCCCCGGCTTGGGTAATGATCCTGAGATTGCAACGGGTCGATTTACTACGGTGACCTTTGATGTTGAGGTTGCAGGCTCCGGTACTGCTGGCACCGCACCGGGCTGGGGTGTGTTGTTGCTAGGGTGTGGCTTTGACGAAACAGTAGTAGCCGACACTAGCGTAACTTACGCGCCAGTGTCTGAAAGCTTTGACTCGCTTACTATCTATTACTACCTAGATGGCGAGCTGCATAAGCTTACCGGCGCGCGCGGCACAGTTAGCTTTAACCTGAGTCGCGACCAGATCCCAATGATGAGCTTTAGCTTTACCGGCTTAGCTAACGACCCAACTGCGCCGACGGTGATTGCGCCAGACAACTCTTTGTTTGTGCAGCCGCTACCAGTGACCGAAGCCAACACGCCAACGTACACCGTAGACAGCTTTGCGGTACGTGCAGAGACTTTCACGCTGGACATGGCTTGCGCTGTGGTTTATCGCAACGTGGTAAACAGCGAGAGCGTTATTCTCACTGACCGCGCACCGGCCGGCACATTGGTGTTTGAGCAAGAGGCGATCGGTACCAAAAACTTTTGGGCTCTTTCAAAATCTGGCGCACTTGTCGAGATCGACATTGTGCACGGCACTACCGCTGGCAACATTGTGCAGATCACTGGTAGCCAAGTGCAGCTCAGCCAGCCAAGCCTTGGTGACAGCGACGGCCTCAGCACCATGAGCATGAACACGCTATGGACGCCAACCGATTCGGGGGATGACGAAGTCGCTATTGTAGTGACCTAGTCAGTGCTGGGTGGTGTGCCGTCCGTCGCGCTGCCCAGCCCCGATCCTACAACGGACAACCGAAAAGCCGCGCATTTGTGCGGCTTTTTATTACCCAAAATTTAACGGATAACGGATGCAAAATTATGACTATTAAACTAGCTAAAAAAGGCCACGCCAAAATCACCATCACTGCAAAAGTGCCGTCTGATGGTCGCGTGGGTTACGACAAAAAAACCTTTACTGCGCGCATTATTAAGTTGTACGGCGATGCCAAAAAAACCTTTTTAGACAACCTTGCAGATCGCAAAGACGTAGACATCGCCCGCGAGCTAGTCACCGAGCTAGACAAGCTGGAATGGTTTGCAACAGCAGAAGATGGCAGCCCGTTAGAACTAAAGGGCGGCACGCTTGCTGAGTTTTTTGAGCTAATGGAAGAATCGCAAGTTGACTACATAATGGCCCCGCTGGCTAGCGAGTGCATTAAGGTGCAAGACGAAGGTATGCGCCGGATGCTAGAAGCAAAAAACTAGAAGACGCCGGCCGGCACTGGGCGCGGCCGACCGGTAAGGACGACACCGAGGCAGATTTGGAATTTATACAATTACCAGACTCTGCCTTGCCCCCAAAAGACAACGATCACTTTGAACTCTACCCCGAAAACCTAAAAGCATGGAATGTCTTTAACGCCTGCAGCACGCAATGGCATGTGGGCATGGCGGGCTACACCGGCTTGGACTACACAGCGGTAGAAGCAGTGCTGCGTCTGCAGCGCATTAAACCAAAACACCACCCCGACATTTTTTGGCGAGTGCAGTGCATAGAGCGCGGCGCGCTGAATGCTATGAATGAGCAGCGGAAATAAATAATGGCGAATAAGCAAAAAATAGTATTGCTGTTAGATGGCGATGCCAAAGGCGCTATTAAAGCCACTGTGGATACGGGCAAAGGGCTGGACAAAGTTACCGAAAAAGGTAAGCGCACATCCAAGCAGCTCAGCGACATTGCCGCCAAGGGTGTTAAGTGGGGCGCGGCTGCCGCCGGTGCTGCCGCTGCCGGTGCGGCTGTGCTTATTAAGCGACAGTTGGATCTAATTGATAACACCGCCAAAACGTCTGACAAGCTAGGCATTGCCACAGAAAAACTCACTGCTATGCGTGTTCAGGCTGAGTTGACGGGTGTTGCTCAAGGCACTTTAGACAAAGGCTTGCAGCAAATGATCAAGGGCGTTGGCGACGCTGCCGAGGGTACTGGTGTTGCTGCTGATGCGCTTGAAAAGCTAAATCTAAAAGCGGGCGATCTTAAAAACTTAAGCCCAGACCAGCAGTTTTATGCGATTGCTGATGCCATGGAGGAGGTGAAAAGTAATACAGATAAAGTCTCTATTGCTTATGACATATTTGGAGCCAAAGGCACGGCATTAATTAATACCCTGCGCGGGGGCAGTGCTGCTGCGCTTGAGGCGCAGAAGTTTACCGATCAGTGGGGTTTGGCGATCAATCGCGTTGACTCCAGTAAAATTGAGCAAGCCAATGATGCTATGACGCTTCTTGGTCAGGCTTCGCAAGGATTTTGGCGTCAGCTCACTGTAAATGTAAGCCCTGCAATCACCGGCATGGCAAAAGAAGTTTTGGGCTTTGGTGAGGGCTTTGGCACTGCTGGCGAAATGGCAGATAAAGCCTTTAGTGCAATTGTTACTGGGGGCGCATTGGTCGCGGATATGGGGCGTGTTCTTCAGATTGTTTGGAAGGGTGCGACTGCAATAGTGGCTCAGTGGTTCGCTGGGGTTTGGGATGCGATAGCAGGTGCTGATCGGTTGCTTACTGGTCTGCTGAACAAGCTGCCGGAGGCGATGGGCGGTGGCTCGTTCAAAACATCCGATTTTTTGCAAAATGTGTCGGGTGCGCTGCGCAATACTGCCACTGAGCTGGGCGAAGAGCTTACAGATTTGCTTGAGCGACCACTTGCAAGCACGACGTGGCCGCAGAAAATAAAGGAGTGGGAAAAATCGGCAACCGAGGCAGGGGAGAAAGCCGCAAAAGCTGCTGACATAGCCACTGCAGCTAACACAAATTTAGCCAACGGTGTGCGCGAACTCACGGACGAAGAAAAGAAGCTTATTGCTGAGCGCGAAAGGCAAGCTGCACTGAATGCCACTTTAGTGGGCGACGCTGAATACCAGGTGGGCCTACTGTCTCGCGAGCTAACCGCTATGTACGCTGGCGAAGAAGCGCTGGCCGCA
This sequence comes from uncultured Zhongshania sp., assembly GCF_963975605.1. Lineage (NCBI taxonomy): Bacteria > Pseudomonadati > Pseudomonadota > Gammaproteobacteria > Cellvibrionales > Spongiibacteraceae > Zhongshania > uncultured Zhongshania sp. The sequence goes on from NZ_CAXBHN010000035.1 coordinate 11,581, forward strand.
TTCAACCGCGAAAAAGCAATTGAGGCTGCGCTGCGTAGTGATTCTGCGCAAAACTTATTGCCAGAAGAGCTAGCAAAATACAAAGCCATGGTGGGTGCGCAGTATGACCTAGCCATTGCCATTGGCAAAAAAACCGAGGCTGACAAAGCCGCCGCTGAATCTGCAAAAGACGCTAGCGGCGCAATGAAAGACTTCCTAAACGCCAGCTTTGGCGACAACCTTGCAGAAGGATTTAATCAAGGGTCCAAGGCGCTCGCCAGCTTCATTGACGGCTTTGGCGAGTTGTTAGAAGTGCAAGAGGCTTACAACGCAGCGCAGCTAGATGCCAGCGCAACCGATGCTGAAAAAGCAAAAGCGGCGGCTAAATACCAGTCAGCCCAAGTTGGCCTGTATGGCGACATGGCTGCTGCGAGCAAGCAGTTTTTTGACGAAGGCAGCAGCGGCTACGAAGCGCTACAAAAAGCCGAACAGACGTTTAGGCTGTTTGAAATTGCCATGGCGGGCAAGGCGCTAGCGGCCAAGCTATTTACTGTTGAAGCATCTACCGCCGCCACGGTTGCAAGCGTGGCGCCTACGGTCGCGGCAGAAACCACTAAAGGGTTAGCCGCAGGGACGGCGGCTGCGGCATCGTCAATGGTGGGTGTGCCTTGGCCTGCAAATTTAGCTGCGCTTGCTGCAACAGTCGCGGCGCTGGCGGGCATTGGCGTGTTGCTGAGTGGTGGAGGTGGCGGTGGGTCTGCGCCTGCTGTTCCGCAATCTAACGCCAGCGGGTCTCAGGGGCTAACTGGCTCGCGCACGGTGCTGGGTGACATTGACGCAGACAGCGAGAGTATTTCTAACAGTCTTGATATGTTGGTTGACTTGGGTGACGAGCAGCTTGGCTATGCTGCGCAAATGGTGCAATCGCTTAAAGGCTTAGAGGCGGGCTTGGTTGGTTTGTCATCTGACATTGGTAGGTTTGCTCAATACTCTGAGAGTATAGACACGGGATCTATAAGAAAGATAGCTGAGCTTTATGATCTCAGGCCTCAAGGCGATATCAACTTTAAGATAAGTGATGCAATGAATGGAGGTCTTGCTGAATTATTTAATGAAGGCCTTTCAGCTATGTTTGCTAGAGGGGTAACGCGTAACACTAGCCTCAGTGACAGCTCCGAAGCGAGGATAGCTGAGTATGATCGCAATAATTTAGTTAAAGGTTTCGGTAGTACAGACAGCGATGCGGCTAACATAGTGCGTAAATTCTTGGCTTCTTTTGGGCAAAGCCTAGATGATGTTATCGGGACCGCAGGAAAAGGTTTAGAAATATTAGGCTTTGATTTTGAAGCTGTTAATAAAACCATAAGAAATATGGACTTGCCTGATTTGTATGTAGACTTAACAAAGTCGGCAGAGGATCAGCGAGCGCAGGTAGATGCTTACTTTAGCTCTATAGGCGATAGCATTGTTTCGCAATTTGGCGGCTTTGTTTATTCGTTGCAGCAATCAGGCGAGGGCGCGTTAGAGGCGCTGGTAAGGCTTGGTGCGCAGTCTCAAATTTTAAAAGATTTGTCTGGCTCTTTCGGCGGATCGTCCACGGCTGCTGAAAACAGCATGGGCGCAGAAGTTCACATGCGGCTTGCCGATTCGCTGGCAAAACTGGCCGGCGGTGTTGATGAATTTACCGCAAATGTAAATAGCTTTTTAGATTTTGCGCTCAGTGATGCCGAGCAATTTGAACGTATGGGTGGCAATGTTGCTGCGCTGTTTGAGGGTTTAAATCAGTCATTGCCCGCGAGCCGTGACGGCGTTGCAGAGCTTGTAAAGGGGCTAGACCGAACCAGCGAGTCTGGTCAGCAAGCTTTCACAACACTCACCAGTGCCAGCGACTTGCTCGACGACTACTACAGCAAGCTAGAAGACTACACAAAATCTGCTTACGACTTTGACGCCGTATTTGGCCTAAACGATGGTCGCAAAGAACTGCGCGACGCGCTGGCAGCGGTAGGCCACAACTTAGACGTTGTAGAGACAGCGGCTCAAGGCGGCGTTGCTGCGCTGGCAAGTTTATTTGCCGGCTTAAGCGACGTGCAAAAAGCAGGGCTAGAGCCGTTTACCGATGCCATTTTGGCTTTGTCGCCTGCGCTTAAGTCTGCCTCTGCAATAGCAAACGAGCGTGCAAATTTAGAAGTGCAGTTGCTGCAATTGCTTGGCGATACTGATGAGCTGCGTCGCCGCGAACGCAGCGCGCTTGATGCTAGCAACCGATCTTTATACGACCAGATTAATGCAATTAGGGATCAGCAGGCGGCAAACGAAGAGTTGGCGCGCTCTTTAGAGCAATTGCGCAGTGTGTCTGAGGGTATAAGCAGCTATTTGCAAGGCCTTGAGGTTAGTCAGTTTGCGGGTACGCCTGAGCAGCAGGCGATTAATGCAATTGATCAGTTCCGTTCGCTTTCTGCTGCTGCGCTAGGTGGCGACATAGATGCCGCTCGGTCGTTAACAAGTGCGGCAGACAGCGTGCTTAATTTAAGTAAAGACGCTTATGCAAGTGGTGCACAATTTCAGTCGCTTTATGATGAGGTGAAAAGCACTTTAAGTAGCGTGGTTAGCTCAATTAATATTGAGAGCTATGAGCAGGCTCAGTTACGGCTGATGCAAGAGCAAATAGATGCCATTGTTGAAGTAGAAAATTCTGCGGTAGACAACTCATTGGATGAGGTTAGCGCCGTCAACGCATTGCAGTCATTGTTATCTGCTGTGCAAGACAACGGTGCAAATAATTTAATTTATTTGGGGGCTATAAACGCGAATATTTTGGCGTCGTATGGGCGGCTTAATACTCTCACATCGCGTATTGAGTCTAGCTACAGTACTGGTGCATTGATCGTCACCTCTAAAAACCAATCTGGCGATAATCTAGCAAAGTTTGCTGGCGGTGGTTACGTAAGCGGCGCCGGTACCGGCACTAGCGACAGCATTAATGCAATGCTGTCTAACGGTGAATACGTTGTTAAAGCGGCGGCGGTTAAAAGCCTGGGCGTAGGGTTTTTAGACAATATTAATTCTGGCTCTGTGCCCGTTGCGCCCGTGGGAATGCCTCGCCTTGCTAACAGCAGCGCAGAGATAGTTGCAGAGCTCCAAACGCTGCGCAAAGACTTGAATACGTTAATGGCTCAGCAGAGCGCAGACGTTAATCACCAAACTCGCATTGGTGCGGCTGGTAGTAAGCAATCTGTTGATCAGCTTAAATCTTTAAATTCTAAGGTGGCCACTTTAGAGGCAGAGCTTAAACTTGCAAGGATGGGGGCATGACCATTTGGGCGGTAGATATTGCCGCGCTCGATGGTAGTGGCACACCAACAACGCTGCGCTTTGCCGACGCAGATTACACGCAAGAAGAGAGCGGCCCAGCGCATTACTACTATGAGCTGCGCTTAATTCAGCCTGCGCTTTTTCAGGTGCGAGCCAACACGGGGCCATTATTGCCCGGCGGCGGGCGTACCAGCATTGGTCAAGTTGAGCTACTAAACACCGACGGCGGCCTAGATTACCTAGCTGACTACGCGGTAGATGGCAGGGCCATGACTGTTCGCAAAATTGATGGCGGCGCAGCGGTCACGTTTTTAACTGCCACGGTAGAGCGCATGACGTTTAGCGGCTCGCGGGTAGCGTTTACATTGCGCGACCCGTTGGCGCAGTTAGATGACGCCATTGCTGTTGATGTTTATGCGGGCAACAACACGCTGCCTAGCGGCGTAGAGGGCACGGCAGACGACATTGGCGGCACGCGCAAGCCTTTAGTATTTGGCAGTGTGGTAAACGCTACGCCGGTACTGGTAAACACCTCAAAACTTATTTACCAAGTGCACAATGGTAGTGACGTGACTGTGACCGCTGTGCGGGACCGTGGCGTGGCGCTTACCTTTGAGAGCACAGCAACCGACTTAAGCGACTTGCTCACCACCGCGCCGGCGGCGGGTAAGTGGCGCACGTATCAGGGCTATATCAGCCTTGGCTCTGCTGCCCAGTCAATTACCTGCGACGCAGAGCGCGATGATATCGGTGCCGGTGATGTGTTCGACGAGCTCGCAACACTGGCCGGCTACACAGCAAAAGCCACCGACATAACCGCGCTAAATGCACTGGGCGATGTGGGCCTATTTGTTACGTCTGACCTTAGCTACAAATCAGCAATGGAAAGCATTGCCCACGGCTGCGGCTGCTACTACGCATTAAATGACGATGACGAAATTCGCGTTATTGCACTGGCAGCACCGGCAACGGCAGACATAACCATTGAAGACTGGCAACTGGCCACGCTAGACCGATCTGCCATTGGCTCTGGCAGTAACGGCCTGCCCATTTACAAAGTAACGCTGCAAGCAGATGCGCTAGCCACTGTGCAAAATGACTTGGCAGCGGGCGCGGTTAACCCTGCGCGTTATGCCGCTGAGTATCGCAGCGCGGTAGCAACAGACAGCGCCACAAAAACACGCCACCCACTTGCCAGCGAATTAATTATAAACAGCCCACTGCGCGACCTAAGCGACGCGCAAGCGGTAGCTGACACGCTATTGCCGCTGCTTAAAGTACGGCGCGACGTAGTTGAATGCGGCGTAAAAGAGCTAGACGTAAGCGAGCTATTCATGGGTGCCACGGTAAGCATTAACACAGCGCGCATTGGCTACCCGCGCAGCTTTGTTTTGTTGGGGTGGCGGTTGGATGCCAGCGCGAATCGCACCTATTTAAACCTGTGGGGATAACATGGCATTTGCACAAAATAAAGTAACCCTGTGTTGGCCAAATTTAATTGATAAATGCACGCTCACAAGCGCCGCTACTTACACAAGACCATTAAATCGTTTGCAGCGGCGTGTGCTTAAAGACCGCGCCATCACCACCGACACTACTTTTGATTTTACGGCCACGCTAGATACCTCCCGCCCTGTTGCCGTTGCCGGTTTGCTCAGCCATAACCTGAGTGTTACTGCGCAGTGGCGTATTAGGCTTTATGACGACGCAGATGAACTGCTAGAAGACAGCGGCCTTATAGATGTATGGCCCTCTGTTTTTCAGAGCGCGGAATTGGCATGGGAGGACGACAACTTTTGGGAAGGTAAACCCAGCGAGGAAGACCGCGCGCGCTTTACTCCGCAAGCAATTTGGTTTGCAGAAACAGCATGGTTTGCCGCCAAGGCGCTGATAGATATTAGCGATGACGACAACGCAGACGGCTATATACAAATTGGCCGCGCGTTTTTGTCGGACGTGTTTCAGCCAGAATACAACATTAGCTACGGCGTGCGCTGGGGGCATGCAGACCCAAGCGAAATAGACCGCGTGCCAGACGGTACAGAATACTTTAATAAATTACCCAAAGCGCGCGAATGCTCAATGGTGTTCGATTGGCTAAACGAGGCTGAGGCATTTGGCCGCTTGTTTAGACTGCAGCGCGACGTGGGCATTACCGACGAAATTATATTTAGCCAACAGCTCAATCAAGACATCATTTTTTTGCAGCGCACAATGCTTTGCCGCCTTGGGCAAATAGACCCGGTAACGCACCCAGACGCAGCGCGCTACACCAATGCATTATCACTAACGGAGATTTTATAAATGGCGAGCGTAACTTTTGACGAGAGCGTGGGTGGTGACGGCTCCACAATCACCGACGACGCCAATGCAAGCACCGGCTTAAAACAAGGTGGCCACCGATCGCGCTTTGTGCCTGCGCTTACGCAAACTGTGGCAGTTGCACAATTTATAGTAGACAAAGCCGGTGAGGCGTCTGACTCTGCTGATGCGGCGGCAGGATCTGCGGTAGCTGCAGCCGCGTCAGCGGTGGAAGCGGTCGAAGTAATTGAAGGATTTGAAGCGGACACAGCGGCCGCGATTGAAGCTGCCGCTGTTGCGGTGAGCGAAGCGGATAGAGCAACGGATGCGGCCAACGCTGCCGAGGGAAGTAAAGAAATCTACGCAAGCACAGCCGACGCGCTGAGCAACGGCGTTTACTCGTTAGATTCCTTGGTCGTCGGCTCTGGCGGCACAGATGGCACCTTTGCTGTGGCATTTACCGGCGGTGCTGGTAGTGGCGCGGCGGGCTGGTTCACGGTTGTGAGCGGTGCAATCAGCGCTTATGAAATCACTGCGCGCGGTCGCGGCTATACCTCTGCGCCAACGGTGAGTTTTTCGGCGTCTTCGGGTTTGTCGGGTGCTTCGGCTACGGCGGTGATTGCTGCAAATCGAAGTGTGGGGCAGAGATTTAAAATAGAAAGTCCCGACGCGGCGGCAATATATGATGAATATATCGTTATAGCTGGGCCTGATGTGCAGTATACAGGTAAATCACTGGTCTCTGTTGCTGCGATGTCGGCGCTTGAAGATGTTATTTTAAATCAGGATCAAGAGATCTTGAATGTGTCTGAGCGTGCAGAGACTGCTTTTGCAGGCATGCACAAAGCTGACGATTATGAATCTGGGGTAGTGCTTGCAGGAGTAACATCACCGGCTGGCGAAACTCAAGTTGTAGTCGAATACCAGCTTGCTGAGCGAGCGCTTAAAGTGAATGGCGCTAAAGTGCCAAGCGAGTCCGATTTAGGTCGGCGGCTTGTTGAGATGCAGTTTGTCGAAACAAGCGATCAATCAATCCCGCTTGCGGGGGTGACTGACGTAGAGGGTGCAGTGCAAGTAGTGGTTGAGTATAGCGTTGAGGAAAAAGCGCTAAAAGTTAATGGTACGAAACTTGAATCGGCAGGCGGTTATTCTGAGATGCAGCTGGCGCCCTTGGCAGAAGCTGAGCGCTATACGCTGCGCGACATAAATCACGTGATCTACTATGGCCAGTCACTAAGCAACGGCACAGTTAGCTCGCCGCTTATAAGCACGGTATCAAGATTTAGTAATGCAATAACTTTTTCCCCTGGCGGGCCGCGTGCAACATTGGCCGGCAGTGTGGGGCTGAATCCGGGCATGGATGCGTTAGGCCCGCTGATCGAAAACGACAAGATCAATGATAATGGGGATGGGCATGCGAGGCTAGAGACGCCGTGCTCCGGCACAATTAACTCATTAATCGAGCGCATGGCAAAAGAGGACGGGACGGATTGGCGCACAGCTGATGAGTGGATGTGCTCAGCTGCTGGGAAAGGAAGCGCATCAATCACACAGCTAAGCCCTGGTGAGCTCGCATATATACCGGGTGCTGCAGAAGAGGGTGAGGTTGAGTGGTTTCAGGTTTTTCGGGATCACGTCGATCAAGCAAAATCTCTGGCTGACGCGGCGAGCAAAACTTACGCAGTGCCTGCGGTTGTTTGGATGCAAGGTGAGGGTGATAACGCCGGTTTTGCAACTGCAGATGAGTATTATGACGCGTTGTCAGATTTACGAGATGCCTGTAATACTTATGTGAAATCTGTTACTGGTCAAGCAGAAGATATTGTATGGCTTATGTATCAAACCTATGGGCGTACAGCAAACGAACCGTTGCCCAGCGCGTCCATTGCTCAGTTGCGCTATGCGCGAGAGGTGCCGCTAACGTACATCGTTAATCCTGTTGGGCGTTTCCCTCGAGCTTATGACAATGGCCACCTTTCTGGGGTTGGCAGTTATTGGTTTGGGTACTACGCGGGCAGGCTGCTTAAAAGATTGCTTGTTGATCATCTTGAGCCAACCTGGCTTTACCCATTGAGCGCAACAGCAATCGGGCGAGAGGTAACGGTCCGGTTTAATGTCCCTGTCGCTCCGTTGTTGCTGGATGACACCTCGCCACAAATGTACGTAACCACCGACTACGGGTTTGCCGTCAACGACACGACTGGCACGCCGAGTCTGAGTGATGTTCGAGTGGGTGTTGATGGGCGCTCAGTCGTCTTCGATGTTGATCGAGATCTTGGTGAAGATGCTGTAGTTCGGTACGGGCTAGATTATCTTGGCGCGGGGGAGCCAGACTATTCGGGATCTGCGAATGGCAATTTGCGCGACAGCAATAAAGAGACGTTATTTTTGCTGGGGGAGGCCTACGCCACATGGGCCACTAGCGTACATTTTGAAATGTTGATTGTTCCTTTGGAGGTTTTATCATGATTTTCCCGGTCTTAGATGCACGCGTAACAATAGCGGGTGCGACGATTATTGTTACTGAAGCCGCATACCCATATGAGCCCGCGCCGGAAGTTGGTGCTGATCACTGGTTGTTCGGCGTGGATGATGATTCGTTGGTGCCTTTTGGTGGCGGTGCAACATTAACTGCGCAAGGCGCGAGTCATATTTTTGCAAGTAACTATGTGACGGTTTCGATCTACGCCGAAGCCTTGCTAAGTAACATAGCTGATCAGGCAACGCAAACTATATGTCGTGTTTTTAAATACCAACCGGTTGCAGATAAAAATGTGCTGCTGCTGGGCAACATTTCGGCGGTGAGCAATGGGTACGGTGTGTGGCTAACCCCAGGGGGTAGCATACAGACAATCTTGAGGGGTAATACTCCTGCCTTAGCTGACCACGGCTTGCCTGCTGGTGTCGTTGCCGGTGACTGGCTATTTATCGGATATAGCGAGCGTATTGTAGAGGGGGTGACTCAATTCAATACCTTTATCGGCTCGGCCCTGTCTTACAGCGGCGCGGTT
>NZ_CAXBHN010000036.1:0-19757 GCF_963975605.1 uncultured Zhongshania sp.
CTCTACCAGCTGGCCTCCTTCTTACCAATTGCACTTATTATCCGAAACCGCCATAAAAAAAGGCCGCTTTCGCGACCTTTGTAAACGGCGATAACGAATTACACCGTTGGCATTTCATCCGCCATTTCTCGCAGCTTATTCTTAGCCACTTTCTCTAAAGTTGCACGAGGGAACTCATCCACAAAATACACCGCACGGGGTACTTTAAAGTCGGCAAGATTGGCTTTGCAATGATCGATAATCGCCTGACCAAAAGCCGCTTCGTCCTCCGGTGCTCCCCAACCTTTAATGACAAATGCAACCGGCACCATGTCTAACATCTCATGGGATTTAGCGACAATCGCCACTTCACCTACGCCGCCACCTGGCACCTGCATACACACTTCTTCAACTTGGCGGGCTGAAACGTTTTCGCCCCCCACTTTGAGCGCGTCCTTATCGCGGTCAGTGAAAAAGAAATTCCCTTCGTCACCGACGCTGACCATGTCGCCGGTTTTGAACCAGCCGTTGGGTGTAAACGATTTGGCCATGGCCTCTTCGTTTTTGTAGTACTCAAGGAAGATATTCACGCCGCGTGTGCCCTGCACCCACAACTCGCCGATCTCGCCTTTTTTACACATGGCGCCAGTTTCAGGGTTCACCACCGCCAAATGGTAACCCGGTGTGGGTTTGCCGATAGAGCCCTGCGGCCAATCGCTCACAAAATCAGAACGGGTAGCGTGGGTAACGGTTTCGGTCATACCCCAGCTTGCAAAGGGTTTGGCCTTAAGCCAGCCTTCAATTTCTTTCCAAATAATACCCATCGGCATCACTTTTAAGCTGTGCTTTTCAGGCACCGCTTGCATACCAATCGCCTTAAACACAAAGGGAATCATTGAGCAGTGACTGACTTGATGCTTCTCAATAATTTCCCAGAATCGGCTAGCGGAAAACTTAGGCAGCAATACCGCCGTCGCGCCGACACCAAGAGAGCCCCAGAACGCCCAGCTTTGGCAGTTGACGTGGAAGAAAGGTAAAAACCCGAGATAAACGCTGTCGGTATTCATGCCCATACTTTGCGAGCCCATATTACCAGACCACAGAGCATTGGCATGGGTATGAACAACGGCTTTAGGCAGCGATGTGGTGCCCGAGGTAAACATAATACCCGCTGGCAACATCGGTTCTGCTGGGCGCGCAGGCAACGATTCAGCGTCGCCGTATAAACTGCTAAACGCATCGGCACCGTCTTTAGATTCTTCGGCAACTTCACCGGAGTTGTCATCCGTCACCACAATCCATTTTAAGCCGGTAGCGCTTTTACGCACTTCGTCTAAAAACTTAGGCTGGGTAATGGCGCCAACCGCTTCAGTATGACGCGCGAAGTATTCAATTTCGCCGCCCACGCTGCGGGTATTGGTGGTCACACCCACCGCGCCGATCTTGGCACAGGCATACCAGGCTAATACCATTTCTGGGCAGTTTTCTGCGTGGATCATCACCTTGTCGTGTTTGCGTACACCTTTGGCGTATAAGCCCGCCGCGATCTTTCCGGTCTCTTCGTCAAAGGCTTGGTAAGTCCAGCTGCGATCTTCAGCAGAGCGCGGTTCCCAAATCATAAATGGGTGATCGGGTTTTACCCGCGCCCAATGACGCAGGCGCTGGGGAATGTCCTGATCTGCAAAATCGAATTCGGCGGCAGCGACCGCGATGTCCAAATCCATGCTCATAGCCTTTCCTCTGATTCTCATTATGGTTTTTGAAAGCATGCGGCCTTACGCTATCTGCATTGCGGGCAGCATTACCATTTGGCATTTGATAATAGCCAAGCTGCCCAGCACCCTCTATGACATTTCCACTCATTCGAGGTGATAATGAGTGTTTCGGTCAGTCCTAGCCCCAGCGGCTAAAGCGCCTTTATGCACAGTTAGATTCTGTTAGAATACCGCGCTGACGCAATGGCAGCTGCCTTGATACATTACCCTTAAAAGAAGCCGACACCGCCCTATGACATCGCTATCCCCCACCTTACAACTTGCCTGCGAACTCATCGAACGGCCCTCGGTCACCCCGGCTGACGCTGATTGCCAGGCAATTATGATGGCGCGCTTAGAAAAAATTGGCTTTCAGTGCCAGTCACTGCGCTTTGGCGACGTCGATAATTTCTGGGCTGTCCACGGCAGCAGCGGCCCAATATTTTGTTTTGCTGGCCATACCGATGTAGTGCCAACAGGGCCCGCCGCCAAATGGCAAACCCAGCCCTTTGAAGCGGTCATTCAAGACGGCATGCTGCGCGGTCGCGGCGCTGCCGATATGAAGGGCAGCTTGGCCGCCATGATTACCGCCTGCGAAAACTTTGTCGCCGCCCACCCTGACCACAGCGGCCGCATCGCCTTTTTAATTACCAGCGATGAAGAGGGGCCGGCGATCAACGGCACGGTCAAAGTCGTGGAATGGTTGGAACAGCAGAACGAAAAAATCACCTGGTGTTTGGTCGGCGAGCCCTCTTCGACCGATAGCGTGGGCGATGTCATTAAAAATGGCCGTCGCGGTTCCCTTGGCGCAGTCATGACAGTGCGCGGTGTACAGGGCCATGTCGCCTACCCTCATTTAGCGAAAAACCCTATTCACTTGGCCGCCCCTGCGCTCGCCGCCCTTGCCGATGAAATATGGGATGAAGGCAATGATTTCTTCCCCGCCACGTCCTTCCAAATTTCGAATATCAACGGTGGCACCGGCGCAACGAATGTCATCCCTGGTGAGCTAGAGGTGGTATTTAACTTCCGCTTTTCTACCGAATTAACTGCGGATATTTTAAAAGCTCGCACCCTGGCGCTACTCGATCAATACGGTTTAGATTACAGCATCGACTGGAATTTAAGCGGCCAACCTTTCCTGACATCCGAGGGCCCACTGGTTGAAGCAGCGCAAGTTGCGATCAAGGCCGTCACTGGCGCCGACACCATTTTGTCTACCGCTGGCGGCACCTCCGATGGTCGCTTTATTGCACCTACCGGCGCCCAGGTTGTGGAACTTGGCCCCGTTAACGCCACCATTCACAAAGTGGATGAATGCGTTAACGCCGAGGATTTAGACAAGCTGTCGCTGATGTACGAAGGTATGTTGAAAGAACTGTTAGCGAAGTAATTTGGACATTCTTATTTAGCGAAGGCTTTTAAAGGATAGATGTCAAAGCGCACCGCTTTTCCCGCAATGGATAACTGCGGTTTGCGCTCTGCCAAATACGGCGCTTTTGGCGGACGTTTTACCACCACACGGTGACGGGCGCGCTGCAAAGCTAAATCCAACAGCGCATCGCTGTCCTCGTCCAGGCCAACCAGCGAATGAAACAAACGCATTTCTTTTTTCACCAGCGCCGATTTGCCAGACACCGGAAACATAGGGTCTAAATACACCACGTCGGGACAGTCGTCCTCAGTCAAAGCCGCCAAATAATCCGTCGCACTACCTTGATGCAATCCCATTCGGCTCGCAATCTCAAAACAATCATCGGCCCGTTCAGCGCGGCGCAAGCCATCTGCCAATAATGCCGCTACCACCGGCATGCGCTCACACATGGTCACTGTGCAGCCGTGGCTCGCCATTAAAAAGCTGTCGCGTCCCAAGCCTGCAGTCGCGTCAACCACACTGGCACGGTTGCGGCTGCCCCCCACGGCTTTTATCAACAATTCTTTTCCTGGGTGGCGATTGCGCAAAGCCAATTCAAAATCGACGGCGACCGGATGCTCTCTATTCACCGGTGATAGACCGACAACCAAGCGGTCAGCGTCGTAAAACACATACACCTGATCCGCATTTTCGCTCCAATCGTCGACCATACGCAGGCCGAGCGCTTGCGCTAAATCGGCGCTGGTGCTGGCGGTATTCAAAACGAGCGGCGTTGAAGGTGCGATCACGAAAAGTCTGTCGGTAATGGGCGAAGGCGTGATGTTAGGATATTTAGCGCGACGCGAACAGCCATCGACATGGTTTCTCGCAAAGATAGCAGGCGAAGATAATGTCTATACCAGCTATAATTCACGCCATATCACTACAACGGCAGCACCATGAAATTATTGATTCGCAATTTAAACCGCACCACCACCGAAGCAGAGCTTTTAGACCTGTTTGAAGAATATGGCAGTGTGCAATCCTTAAACTTAGTCAGAGACGAAGACGCGAACCTATCCAAGGGCTTTGGCTTTGTGAATATGCCCAAAGCAGGTGAAGCCAAAGTGGCCATGCAAAACCTGAACGGCAAAATTATTGCAGGCTTTAAAATTCGAGTTAAAAAGGCTGAGCCTACGGTTGCCTCAACGGATAGCGACGATGTAGAAGCCATCGACGAAGACAGCGATGAAGTCTAAAGACCCCGCGCCATCCTCCCCCGGCTCAAAAGATCCTTTGCACGGACTGACCTTAGAGATGGTGTTAACACGCCTAGAAGCCAAGTTCGGCTGGGAGGAATTGGGCCGCCGCATCAAGATAAAATGCTTTACCGACGACCCGAGCATAGCCTCAAGTCTAAAATTCTTGCGGCGCACACCGTGGGCAAGACAAAAAGTTGAGGCGCTGTATATTCGCAGTCAGCGCCCCGCTCGCAAATCTTAAACATTACGCGCTAATCGCGGCGGTATCTGCAACTGCCGCCAAGGTAACCGGCACACCGTTCAACACGGCATTGCCAGACAATTCATCAATCTGCATTTCATCGGTCAAGTCATTGACGCTGACACCGGCGTGATCCTGCGCCGTTTGCCACTGGGTACCACTGAGATTGTGCCCCCAGCCGTGGGGAATACTAATAACCCCCAGCATCATTTCATCACTGATATGCGCCGCCAACTCCACACTGCCAACCCGCGATGTCACCCTGACTAAATCACCGTCGGCAATTGCCAGCCGCTCCGCATCGAGGGGGTTTATCAAAGCCGTACAGCGATCCTTGCCTTTTACCAAGCGGTGACTATTGTGCAACCAGGAATTATTACTGCGCACATCGCGACGGCCAATCAGCAAGAGCTGGTCTGGCGCGTCGCCACTATGAAAGAATTTAGCTTCCACCCGCGCCACATCTTTTAGAAAGAACTCAGCTTCGAGATGGATTTTACGATCGCGATGAAACAGCGCCCCTGGCAATGCCGGCTTAAGCGCTCCTAGATCGATACCGTGAGGTGATTTTTTCAATTTAGCCAAGGACAAACCTTTAAACAGGTTTAAGCCTCCGCCGTAGGGGCCCTGTCGCAACAACAAGGCGAGCAAACCCGACGGTCCAGCACGTCTCAGCAGTTGCCGTCCGAGCTTGTCTTTAAGCCCCCGTGCGGGCTGAAGGCGATCTCGCAAGCCCAACAAAATTTCCCAATCATGCCGCGCATTCGCTTTCCGAGGGAATAGTGCTTCGGCATAACGCGCATTGTTTCGCACCGCCAGGACATTAAAAATTACATCGTAATGCTCGCGCTCCAAGGGACTCACCGGCGGCAAGATAAAATCGGCGTGACGGCTGCTTTCATTGATATAAAAATCGATCGCAACCAGCAAATCCAAGCCTTTAAAGGCGCGATCAAGCTGCTCACCATTAGGTGTCGACAGCACCGGATTGCCCGCCATTAACAACATACCCTTAATCTGGCCAGCACCTGGGGTGGTAATCTCCTCGGCCAAGGTCGCCACCGGCAACTCGCCATTAAACTCCGGCAGACCCCGCACACGACTGTGAAAGCGCCCCATATTGCCGCGCCCACTTTGCGCGAGAATATCGACCGCGGGCTTGGCAAACATTAAACCGCCCACACTATCTAAGCGACCCGTGAGAATATTGAATAGCATGATGAGGTACTGACTGAGGGTGCCAAACTCCTGCACTGAGACACCGAGGCGTCCGTACATCACCGGTGCTTTGGCCGCGCAAAAATCGCGGACCAAGCTGCGAATCAAATCGGCAGACATACCCGTCAACGGCGCAACTCTTTCGGGGGTGTACTCACTGAAAGAATCTGCCAAGCTCATTGGGCCACGATCGAGATGCTTGGCTAAATTCCCTGTGCTAACAAGGCCCTCTGCAAACAGCACATGCAGCATTGCCAGCAAGACCAAAACGTCAGTTCCGGGCCGCACAAAATGATGAGCGTCCGCCATTTCGGCGGTCAATGTGCGTCGCGGATCTACCACCACCACTTTGCCTCGCTTACGCACATCTTTAAGCCGCTGCTTAACATCGGCCACACTCATAATGCTGCCATTGGACGCCAAGGGATTGGCGCCAAACATTAAAAAATAATCGCTGTTATCGATATCTGGCACCGGAATTCGCAGCTGATGACCAAATAACTTCCACGACACTATATGGTGTGGCAGTTGATCTACCGAGGTGGCAGAAAACTTGTTCTTAGTTTTTAACGCTCGCAACATCCCGCCGCTCATTAATAACGATCCGGTGTTGTGAACATTGGGATTGCCGAGATAGACACCCAGCGCGTCGTTACCGTGCTCAGCCTGCAAAGACGTAATGCGCGCCGTAACCTTGTCTAACGCCTGCTCCCAAGACAGTTCGCGCCACTGGCCATTTACCTTCTCCATGGGCGTTCGAATACGATCGGGGTCTTCGTACAAATCCTTTAATGCAAGTGCTTTTGGGCAGATATGACCGCGGCTAAACGAGTCTTGCGGATCACCTTTTATACTGGTGATCGCATTATCCTCCAGGGTAATTTCGATGCCGCACATGGCCTCACATAAATTACAGGTGCGGAAATGTTTAGTTGTAGATCCCACAGCATCACCTCTATCTGACAACGTTATTATTATTTGGCACGCTGAACCCGCGCACAAAGTAGCTCGATGTTATCAGCGAATACACCTAATTAGCTAATTTCAATACTATTTGCCTATTTCCACTACGACACACCGCTAAAAACACCTCGGAAGATGCTAAGCTGGCGACATATAGATCACATTAACCTCCCCGCGAAGATCATCCACCTTTACGCGAATATTTATGGGCAAACTAATATATGTCTATGCTGCCGAGGCCTTAGGCATAAAATTTGCTACAACAAAAAGACCATGAAAACGACAAGAAGTAGGTGCTATGAAACACACTCTGACTGAAGACGAGGATGTCCTCCACGCGTTGTTTGAAGCGTGCAAAAGTCTAGGCATTGACCTCAAGGACGCCGCGAGTAAATCTGGCCTACCTGCTAAATTACTAACACTGCCCAATCATTTTGTGTCCAGCCATTTATTTAACTACCTGCTTGAAAATATCGCCAAAACATACCACTGCCAAGACTTTGCTCTCCATCTTGCGAATAACCTTCAAACTCCAGAGCTGGGCCTACCTACTACGGTAATGTCACTAAGCTCAGATTTTAAAGCTGGATTAGAGCGCGCCAGCCAATACAGTGCCTATTACCAAGACACCGGATATTGGCGGCACCAAATCTGCGAAGAGCAAGTCACACTCATCAAATCAGCCAATAATCTCAGCAGCAAATATTACCGACAGAGAAATTTACTCGGCACCGCACAGATGTTTTTGCTGCTCAACACCCTGTCCAGTCACCTCTGGCAACCAAAGAAAGTCTGCTTTAGCTTTTCCGATCCCGGCGCCAAATTTTCCGATACATTCCATGAGTTCTTTAATTGCGAACTTATTTTTGATCAGCCCAATGACAGCATTTCTTTTCCTGCAGAGTATTTAGAGTTCAATATTAGCAGCAGTGATCCTGTGCTATTGCGCAGCATGGAAGTACACATAAAAGGCTTACAAGATGAATTACTCCACGACCGGGATATCGTGGAACGCGCCCGTTTGATAATCGATGAACGACTGCGGTTTGCCCATTGCTCCGAGGACGAGTTGGCTTTCTACCTAAAGCTATCGGCCACCGACTTGCAAGGTGAGCTTGCCAAAGCCAAAACCGAGTTCACTGAGTTACTGGAACAACAGATAAGTGCCAGAGCAGCCTTTTATAGCCAGCGCTGTCATGTACCGATGGATATCGTTCTCACATCTCTAATGCCATACGATGAAGACCGGCTATACGACTTACTCAAGGAAAGAGAAAAGGAGCCCACTGAACCAACCTTGCGGCAAGACGACAAAGTCAAAGGTGGTATCAGCAAGCCATTCTCCACCTAAGCAAACTCCAGGTCAGACAAATAAACCCCGTCGACAGGCAATAAAAAGCCGGGGTGATTAGCTCCGGCTTTTTATGTTAAACGTCAAACGAGGAAGCCTTCGCCTTACGCCTTGGCATCTTCAATTTGATAGTAGTCCATCAAAATCTTAGCGACTTCAGGGCGCGAGAACTCTGGTGGTGGTGCAATGCCAGCACCCAACATTTCACGCACTTTAGTGCCGGACAGCAATACGAAGTCTTCTTTGCTGTGATCTGGCGCATCGCGCATCATCACAACTTTGTCGAGTTTCTTCGAGTATGCGGTGTGGTCTGCGCGGTAAATTTCGATATCCATTGCGCCTGCTGGCACTTTTTCGTCGAAAATCGTTTGCGCATCAAAACCGCCGTAGTAATCGCCCACACCGGCGTGATCACGACCAACAATCAGATGAGTACAGCCACAGTTCTGACGGAACAGTGCGTGCAACACCGCTTCGCGAGGACCAGCGTAAAGCATGTCGAAGCCGTAACCAGTGATCATCACTGTGTTTTTAGGGAAGTAAACGTCAACCATTTTACGAATAGACGCATCGCGGACGTGAGCGGGAATATCGCCTGGTTTCAATTGACCCAACAGCATGTGAATCAAAATACCGTCGGTGCCAAGGTCTTCCATTGCCATGCGGCAAAGTTCTTCGTGGGCACGATGCATTGGGTTGCGAGTTTGGAAGGCAACCACTTTTTCCCAACCGCGCTCGGCAATTTCATTGCGAATTTCAACGGCGGTGCGGAAGGTATCCGGGAAGTCAGCCTGGAAGTAAGAGAAATTCAACACTTGAATCGGGCCAGACAACATGGTGTTGCCCTGCGCTTTAAAAGTTTGAACGCCTGGGTGCTTGTCATCCAATGTGCCGAAAATGTTTTCAGCCATAAAGTCGATTTGCTCTGCGCTAACCGTCTCAACCGCTTCCACGTCCATGATCGCTAAGACAGGATTGCCTTCAACGTTGGGGTCACGCAGGGCAATACGCTGACCAGCCGTAATGCCCTGCGCATCTTTAGTCAGGTTAACGATAGGCACGGGCCAGAACAAGCCGTCAGTGGTGCAAAGGTCTTTAGCAACGGCTAAAGAGTCGGCCAAATTCATATAGCCTTTTAAAGGGGTGAAGTAACCTGCACCCAGCATAACTGCGTTGGCTGCCGCAGCAGAACTTACTAACAGCGATGGCAGGGTTTCTGCCTCTGCATTCAGCGCGTGGTGTTTTTCAGTGTCGTATACGAATAATGGGCTAAGCTCGTCGGCGCCATGTGGTTTGATCATTTTTGTAACTCCGTTAGTTAGAAAGTCTGACGTCTAGTGTCTGACGTCGGACGAAAACATAAATGCAACTCGGGCGTCAGTCGCCAGACGTCCGTCACGCTTTAAATAATTCCGCGCTCGGTCATCATCGCCAGCAGTATTTCCACTTCTTCTTCCAAGCTCTGCTCGTGGCTATTCAACACCAACTCAGCTTTAAGAGGTGCTTCGTATGGATCAGAAATACCAGTGAAGTTTTTGATCTCGCCCGCACGTGCTTTTTTGTACAAACCTTTTGGATCGCGCTGCTCGGCCACATCTAATGGCACATCAACGAAAATTTCGAGGAAATCCATATCGCCAGCATCATGCAATTCGCGAACGATGTCGCGGTCAGCGCGGTATGGGCTGACAAAGCTCGACAATACAATCACACCTGTGTCGACAAACAATTTAGAAATCTCACCGATACGGCGAATATTTTCAGTGC
Source organism: uncultured Zhongshania sp. (assembly GCF_963975605.1). Classification (NCBI taxonomy): domain Bacteria; kingdom Pseudomonadati; phylum Pseudomonadota; class Gammaproteobacteria; order Cellvibrionales; family Spongiibacteraceae; genus Zhongshania; species uncultured Zhongshania sp. The sequence continues at coordinate 9,890 of NZ_CAXBHN010000036.1, forward strand.
GATCTTCGGCGCTGAAGCCTAGGTTTTTGTTGATGCCCAAACGGATGTTATCACCGTCTAAACGGTAGCAAAGATGGCCTTTTTCCATCAGAGCTTTTTCCAAAGCCACTGCAACGGTGCTCTTGCCACTGCCAGACAGACCGGTGAACCAAAGGGTGGCGCCTTTTTGCTTAAGTAGCTTATTACGGTCTTCGCGGCTGACTTCGCCATCATGCCAATACACATTCGTTGCTTTTACTTCGGTCATTCTTCTATCCCCACAGAGTAGTGCTAAATTGTCTTGCTAAAGCTCTTTCATACCAATTTGATTGCATTTATCGCGAAAAACAAACGGCGACCATCGCTTTTTCAGGCGGCCATACTAAAAGCATTATGATCACAAGTAAAACGGGATATTATTATAGTCAGTATCGATTTTATCGATACTGACGCCCTATTCAGCTACACTTCAGTACGCACTTAAAAAGTGGAGTTATACTCGGTGAATTTCAGCATCCGGCAATTGGAAATCTTTCTCGCGGTCGCCAAATACCAAAGTGTATCCAAGGCGGCAGACCAACTGTGCCTGTCCCAATCTGCGGCCAGCGCCTCGTTGCAAAACCTGGAGAAGGCTTACGGCGTCAACCTATTTGACCGCCAAGGCAATAAAATTAAGCTCAATGCGATCGGCCACACCCTGCGCAAAGAAGCAGAAACCTTGTTCGCCCACTGCCAGCAATTCGACGACGCCTTAAAACGCCATGCCGATATCGGCCACTTGCGGGTCGGCGCCAGCTTTACTATCGGCAACCATCTAGTGGTGCGCTACCTCGCGGACTATTTAGCAAGCTACCCCGACGCCGACGTGCAGTTTGAAACCGCCAACACCCCTGACATCGTCGCTAAAGTCCTTAACTATGAAGTCGATGTTGGCATGATTGAACGGGAAGTTCAGCACCGCGAACTAGAGCTAATACCTTGGAAAGAAGATGAACTCGTGGTCTTCTGTAGCGCCTCACACCCGCTCGCCAAAAAAGGCGTACTAAAAGACAAAGATATAAAAGAGGCCCGCTGGATTTTGCGCGAGCCGGATTCCGGTGCGCGCTTCACCTTCGACCGTGCGCTTGCAGGCTTATTACCAGACATCGAAATTTATCGTGAATTCAAACACAATGAAGCGATAAAAAGCGCGGTGGAGTCGGGGCTGGGGATTGGTTGCTTATCTAAGGTGGTACTGCAAAACGATTTTCGCAACGGCGATCTAGTACCACTCACCCTAGCAAATCGCGATATGACACGGACCTTCTACTTTGCCCTACCCAAGCAACGACACAAAAAAGCGGCCGTTGAGTTTTGGGTAGAGCTGTGTAGAAAAATGACTTAGGCGATAGGCGGATATTTCTCTGCCATCATCACCCGAATATCCTTCTTCAAAACCTTGCCAGTTGGGTTACGAGGCAGAGCGGCAATGTACTCTACTTTGCGAGGAATCTTGTAACCCGCAAGTTTGCCACGACAAAATTCCGTCAACTCTTCCGCGCTAAGCTCTGGCTGACCACCAGACACGAGTACCGCAAGAGGTATCTCTCCCCACTTTTGATCCGGCACACCGATAACAGACACGTCTTGAATCTGTTCATGAGACATTAATAAATTCTCAATTTCAGCAGGATATATATTTTCGCCACCAGAGATGATCATATCCTTAACCCGATCTTGAATATAAATGTAGCCTTCTTCATCCATGCGCCCAGCATCGCCGGTATGCAGCCAACCATCGACCACTGTTTTGGCTGTCGCTTCTGGATTTTTCCAATAACCCTGCATCACCTGCGGACCTTTGGCAACGATTTCGCCAATCTCACCTAAGGGTAGTTCTTGACCGTCATTACCGACAATTCGTATATCGGTACCAAATACAGCCCGGCCGCATGAGCGCAGTAACTCAGGACGCCCCTTCAATGCCTTTTTATGATCTTCGGCAGTGAGAAAGGTTAAGCCCATCGTCGATTCTGTTTGACCATAGCCTTGGACAAAATCACAACCAAAAGCATCCATACACTGCTGTAATAATGATTCTGAGATAGGTGAAGCACCATAGTTAATCGTATGCAGCTCAGAAAAATCATAGTCCTTAATATTGGGAACCATGGCTAATGAAAACTGCAACATAACGGGAATCACCGCTACGGTATTTATGTGCTCTTTCGCAAGGGTTTCAATCATGCCCACAGGATCGTAATCACGATGAATAATCAAAGAGCTTCCGTAGATGACACCCATTAGCGACCCGACTAAACCGACCGCGTGAAAGGTGGGCGCTATTACCAAAGAGCGTTCGCCAACACGGGCGCCAACACCTGTCGTCATCGGTGCTTGATAAGTATTGGCCAGTACATTGTAGTGGCTAATAAGAACACCCTTGGGCAGACCGGTGGTGCCACTGGTATACATTTGAAAGAGTATATCGTCACCGCTGATCTCGACTTCGGTCATGGACGCCGGACCCGACAACCAGCTATCTAACTTGGGCGCACTGCTGTCGCTATCAATACAAACACAGGTTTTTGAGCGCAAATATTCGCCGCGCAGTTCGTCAAACTCTTGGTCAAAAAACAACATCTGCACGTCAGCATTACTGGCAATAAACTCAACCTCGGCAGGCGCCAGACGATAATTTAAACCGACAACAACCGCACCAATACGCGCACAGGCTAAGAAGATACAAAGATTATCTACCGAGTTTTTAGCCAACACCGCCACGCGATCGCCTTTGGCTATACCACCAGTCTGTATATGTGCAGCAATGACATTGATATAGTCCCAAGCCTCACCATAGCTCAGGGTCTTGTTACTATCGCTGGCCATCATCATGTGACCACGAATACCAGCGTGAAACTTGGTATGATCGTTCAAATTATTAAATAGCTTCATTATTTCTCTCTGCTATGTTGTTATTATTTATTGGCCAAAGCTTAAAGATATCGCATGTCGCTAAAGCGACGGCGATGGATATCTGAACCACCAAAGTACATATCGATCATCATAAGACGCTTTAGGTAATGGCCTATGGGCATTTCATTCGTCACACCCATACCACCATGCAATTGCACCGCTTCTTCAGCGATTTTACGGCCATATTTACCAACCATCGCTTTCAATACGGCAACGTCTTGGCTGCGCTCCTCGCTACCATCCAATATAGCGCATTGCGCTCTAACAAGCAGTGAGCGGCATTGCTCTGTGGCCATAAACATATCGACCATGCGGTGCTGTAAGGCTTGGAAACTACCAATGGTTACCCCGAATTGCTTGCGCGTATTCGCGTAATCGGCTGTCGCCTTATATAGATAAGTCATCGCACCCACAGCCTCTGCACACAAGGCCACTAAGGCTTCGTCAACGACCTCAGCGATTAAAGGATACGCCTCACCCTCCTGGGTGAGCATATCAGCGTGACCTACCACAAGATTGCTAAACTGAATGTTGCAAGCATGCTGTCCGTCCATCAAACGAACGGTTTCTATTTTCAGTGCCGGATTAGTCACATCTACCACAAACAAACTAATACCAGACTGACTATTCACATCACCAGAGCTACGCGCCGCCACAATAAAGTGGCTGGCTTTTGCGTTGAGTACTAATTTTTTCTCACCGCTTAGATGATAACTATCACCCTGTTTAGTTGCCTTTGTACTCACGTGACTGAGCGAAAAACTGCTTTGCGCCTCTAGCCATGCAAAACTGTACTGGGCTTCACCAGATATTACTGTCGGCATCTCCCGGCTTTTAAGATCGTTGTTTGTTGAGCGCGCGATTAGTTGGCCGGCCAATACAATCGATGACCAATAGGGTTCAACAACCAACACTTTGCCAAACTCTTCCATCACAGCCGACACATCAGCGACATTGCCACCAAAGCCACCATCAGCCTCAGAAAAAGGAATGGTTAGCCACCCCAGTTCTGAGAACGTCGCCCAGTGTTCCGGGCTATATCCGGCCTCATTTTTTACGATAGCTTCTCTTTGCTCCGGGGCATAATTGTCCGCTAAAAATTTTGCCACGCTGTCTTTCAGCATGACCTGTTCTTCAGTTAAAGAAAAATCCATTCTTAAATCCCCTAACGCGCCTGTAGACCGAGCGCAAATTTTGCGATGATGTTGCGCTGCACTTCGTTGCTGCCACCGAAAATGGTGCAGGCGCGACCAAACATATATTCACGTCGGGCTCTATTGCCTTCGCTTTCCCAGAGTTCATCGTCTGCGGCGGGTGATATTCCACCGAAACCAGCGGCAACATCCCACTGTAGAGACTGAACAGCCTGCTGCATTTCTGTGCCCTTTAATTTGAGCAATGACGACTCCATTCCCGGTGCACCGCCACTATCAATCGCGCTTAACACCCTGAGTTCTAAAAATTCCAGCGCCATTACTTCCATTTCCACGTCGGCTAAGCGCGCACGGAAATCACAGTCGTCAATCAAGCGAGTCCCACTTGCAGATATCTGATTCGCCAGTTGACGAATATTGGTCAACTTACGTTTGCAATAACCCACACCCGACAGCGCGGTACGCTCATAAGTCAACAATGCTTTTGCGTAAGTCCAACCCTCATTTTCCTCGCCAATGCGATTCGCCACAGGCACTCGAACATTCTCGAAATTCACCTCATTCAGGTGATGTTCGTCGTCCACAGAAATAATGGGGGAAACGGTAATACCTGGGGTTTTCATATCGATCAGCAAAAACGAAATACCCTGCTGCGGTTTGCCGGTGTTGTCGGTGCGCACCAAACAAAATATCCAGTCCGCGTATTGCGCAAAGGTGGTCCAAATTTTAGTGCCATCAATAATATAGTCATCGCCATCGCGAACCGCGCGGGTTTGTAGCGCGGCAAGATCAGAGCCAGCACCAGGCTCGGAATAGCCTTGGCACCACCAAATATCGGACGATTTTGTAATTGGAAGAAAGCGCGCCTTTTGCTCTTCTGAGCCGTAGCTGTACAGCACCGGCGCTACCATTTTTATACCCATTGGCACTACGTCGGGCGCACCAGCCGCAGCTAATTCGGTGGTATAAATATATTTTTGAGTTGCACTCCAACCCGTACCGCCGTGCTCTACGGGCCAGCCATTTGCAGCCCAGCCCTTGCCATCAAGAAGCTTCTGCCACTCAATACTGGCATCGCGGAAGGTTTTGGGATGATGAATACGGGCGGCCAATTCCGGCGTAAAATTATCGCGCATAAAGCCGCGTACATCTTCCTGAAAGGCGAGTTCCTCAGGGCTGAATTTAGCGTGCATAAAAGCTCTCTTTTTAAGTGATATGCAGAATTTGATAAACCTATTGTGGCAGCGAGTTGATTCAACTCGCTGCCAAGAACGCTACACAAAGCTCACCGCAATTAACGAGGCTGCATACGAATAGCGCCATCGAGACGGATGCACTCACCGTTCATATACTCGTTTTCTGCCATCATCACCGACAGATGTGCGATCTCTTCCGGACGACCAAGCCGCTGCGGATTTACCACGCTGGCCTCCAAGGATTTGTAAGCAACTTCAGAAAGTGTTTCGAACAAGGGCGTATGGATAAGACCGGGCACAATGGTGTTAACCCGAATACCGTAGGACGCTAAATCCCGCGCCATGGGTAAGGTCATGCCAACAACACCGCCTTTAGACGCGCTATACGCAACCTGACCAACCTGCCCTTCATAGGCGGCAACCGAGGCGGTATTAATAATAACGCCGCGGGCATTCGCGCCGTCGTAGGGTTCATTTTTGGCCATTTGCTCAGCAACCAAACGAGCGACATTAAAGGTACCGACCAAGTTAACGTTGATCACGGTTTTATACGCATCCAATGGAAAGGCACCGTTCTTACCCAAGGTCTTCACGGCGTTACCAATACCGGCATAGTTATTACAAATATGGATTGCGCCAAATGTTGCCATCACTTCTGCTATGGCAGCGGCAACCGATTCTTCATCGGCAACATTTACATTGTGAAAGCTAACATTGTCCGCACCCAGCTCCGCCACCAGTGCGTTGCCGCGCTCCGCATTCATATCGAAGATCGCTGCTTTGCCGCCTTTTGCAACGTAAGCGCGCACAGTTGCTTCGCCCAAGCCAGATGCGCCACCAGTAACAACGGCAATTTTTCCATTAATATCCATAACGATTATTCCTAATAATTATTCAAAGAATGAAACGAATTTGTCTGAGTACAAATCGCGTCCAATGATTAATTTCATTATTTCTGAACTGCCGGCAAAAATCCGTGTAATACGCGCATCGGTATACATACGACTGATTGGGTATTCATCCATAAAGCCGGCGCCGCCGTGCAGCTGAACGCCTTCATCTACCATTTTGCACAGCAGCTCGCTGGTGTATAACTTGGCTTTAGCCGCGTCTTCTGAAGTCAGTAAGCCCGCATTGTGAGCAACAACACACTGATCGACATAGGCCTGTGCAACATCTATTTCGGTCCGCAGGTCCGCCATTTTAAATTCGGTGTTCTGCATTTTAGACAACGGTTTACCGAAGACTTTACGCTCCATGGTAAATTCACGGGTGACTTCAAATGCGCGATGCGCGCCCGACAAGAAGCCACAAGCGCCAATCAAACGCTCTTCGGCTAAACCTTCCATCAAATAGATGAAACCCTTAGTGGCATCGCCCAAGACATTTTCTTTTGGAATGCGCACATCTTTGAAAAACAGCTCAGCGGTATCCTGTGCTTTCATACCCATTTTTTTAAGATTTCGACCGCGCTCAAAACCTTCCATGCCACGCTCAACTAAAAACAAGCCAACCGCATAGGGGTTATTTTCCGGATCCGTCTTGGCGGCAACAATCACCACATCAGAGTTAATACCGTTGGTGATATAGGTTTTTGTACCGTTTAACAGCCAGTGGTCACCCATGTCTTTGGCATTGGCACGCATACCGGCCAAATCCGAGCCCGCATCTGGCTCTGTCATCGCGATGGCGAGAATCGTTTCACCGGTGGCACACTTGGGGAGAAAACGCGCCTTCTGCTCGTCATTACCGAAACGATTAATATAAGGACCGACCAAACGGCTGTGTAAGGTATTCGCCCAGTCGCCACCATGAATGCGGCTGGTTTCTTCAATAATGATTTGCTCAAAGCGAAAATCATTATCGCCCATGCCGCCGTACTGCTCCTCTGGCCAGATCATCAAAAACCCTTGCTCGCCGGCTTTAGTGAACGCGTCGCGATCAACAATGCCCTGCTCCCTCCAACGCTCTAAATTTGGAGCGATTTCTTGCTCCAAAAATTTGCGGTAGGCAGAGCGAAACATGTTTTGTTCTTCGGTAAAACTACGTGGCAACATAGGAATTGTGCTCCGGTTTAAATACGTTTCGATGCATCACATCGGAATTTACTAACTATTTTTGAGCGGTGAGACATTCCCACCGCCTCTTTTATAGGCAAGCTAAGTTAAACGAACTGTTCGCCAGCAGCGGCCTTTTCCAACAACAGTGCTGGTGGTGTAAAGCGTTCGCCGTATAGCGCGCTTAACTCGGCAGCACGGTCCGCAAACTTCTGCACGCCGTAGGTATTGATATATTGGAAAACACCGCCGGTGTAAGGAGGAAAACCTATTCCCATGATTGAACCGATGTTGCCATCCGCAACCGATTTCAATACGCCTTCTTCTAAACAGCGAACCGACTCAACAACCTGCCTGAACAAAATACGCTCTTTAATATCCAGATTCGGAAGTTCTATTTCCGGCTTAACAAAACGCTCACGGATTGTTGGCCAGATCGCCTTGCTGCCATCTGCTGCGTAATCGTAGTAACCACCTTCATAGGCTTTACCGTTCCGCTTGTATTCCTCAACAAAGATTTTAGACATACGACCAGTTGCGGTATCGACGTTCATATCGTCGCCGAGGCGCTCATTGAGCTCACGGTTGGTGGCCACAATCTTCGTCGTTAATTGCTGGCTTACTTCATCGTGCACGGCTAATGGGCCAACCGGCATACCCACTAATTTAGCTAAATTTTCAATCAATACCGGCTCTACACCTTCTTCAATCAGCACCGCGCCTTCATCGACAAAGGTGCCAAATACCCGCGAGGTAAAGAAGCCGCGAGAGTCGTTAACGACAATTGGCGTCTTCTTAATTTGCTGCGCGTAATCAAAGGCCTTCGCCAAGGTTTCCGGAGAGGTTTTATCACCAACTATAATTTCCACCAGCGGCATCTTGTCGACCGGTGAGAAGAAATGAATACCGATGAAGTTCTCTGGCTTAGCAGAGGCTTCTGCCAATAGGGTAATTGGCAAGGTAGAGGTATTCGAACCCCAGACGCCACCCTCTGCCAACAGTGGCTCCAGTTCTTTTGTCATTGCATGCTTAAGATCTACGCTTTCAAACACCGCTTCGATAATTAAATCGCAGCCCTGCAAATCTTTCGCATCTACCGACGCAGTGATGCGGCCGAGAATGCCAGCCTTCTTGTCTTCGGTCATACGACCGCGTTCTAGCGCCTTGTTCAACAGCTTTTCGGTATACGCCTTGCCTTTATCTGCGGCATCTTGGCTAATATCTTTCAAGACCACATCCATACCAGCAAGAGCAGAAACATAGGCGATTCCCTGGCCCATCATGCCCGCGCCCAAAATGCCGACTTTCTTAACTTTGCTCTTAGCAATGTCTTTTGGTCGGCTACCACCACCATTAACCTGATTCATTTGCAGGAAAAAGGTCATCATATTTTTAGCTTGTGGCGTCGTGACCAAACTGGTTAAAGCACGGCTTTCAATACGCAAAGCGGTATCAAAATCTACCCGCAAGGTATTCGCTATGACATCCAAAATTTTCGCAGGCGCAGGCATTAAGCCTTTGGTTTTTTGCGCCAACATGGGCACCGCACCTTGAATCATCTGGGCGATATTTGGCTTGCGCAAATCACCACCGGGTATTTTAAAGCCCTTAATATCCCATGGGTTTGCCGCTTCCGGATTCGCTAAAATCCAGGCCTGCGCCTTGGCCATCATGTCGTCTGTATCAGTGGCCAGCTCTTCTACCAAACCAAACGCAGCCGCTTTATCAGCCTTAAAACGCGTGCCTTCAAGCAGGGGCATAATCGCTTTTTCAACACCCATTTTACTGACCAAGCGCACGACACCACCGCCGCCAGGTAATAATCCTAAACTCACCTCGGGCAAACCAATCAACACCGCAGGCGAATTCAGCGCGACGCGATAATGACAGGCTAGACAGATCTCATAACCGCCACCTAATGCCGCGCCATTGATAGCCGCAACCACTGGCTTACCTAACTTTTCTAAGCGGCGTAACATGCCTTTAATTGACTCTGCTTGCGCAAACAAAGCGGGCTCGTCTACGCCGGGCACTGCTTTAAGCATGTTTTTAATATCACCGCCGGCAAAGAAAGAGCTCTTAGCTGAGGTTAAGATCACACCAGCAATGTCGGCACGCTCGGCTTCCAAGCGCTCAATTGTTGCGCTCATTAATTCAATATATTCATCGTTCATTGCGTTGACTGGACCACTCATGTCCATGGTCACCGTCACAATATTATTGCTGTCTTTTACGTAATTAAATGTTCCGCTCATTGCGCTACCTATTCATTCATTTTGTCGTCAATGCCAACTGGAGGTACCTGTCAGCCGCCAATTCAAATTGTGAATTCTGACCCTATACCCGCTCGATAATGGTCGCGATGCCCATGCCACCGCCAACACATAGAGTGATCAAACCAAAGCGCAAATTACGACGCTCAAGTTCGTCTAAGCAGGTACCGACCAACATGGCACCTGTCGCGCCAAGAGGGTGACCCATGGCGATAGAGCCGCCATTGACGTTAATTTTCTCACTGGGAACACCA
>NZ_CAXBHN010000037.1:0-11783 GCF_963975605.1 uncultured Zhongshania sp.
CGGAAGTCGGAAGTCGGAAGTCGGAAGTCGGAAGTCGGAAGTCGGAAGTCGGAAGATTGAAATTTAGCTCCAGTGCGGCGTCAAGCTCAATTCTGGTTTTCCGCCAGCCCTCCAACACCAAACTTTAGACCAAGCACCAGCCCTTTCGTCCGTCTTCCGACACTAGGCGTCCGACTAGCCCTTCTTGGGCTTCACATATAAAACAAGGCTGTGATCTACCAATTCAAAACCGCGCTCAGCAACTAACTGACGCTGACGACTTTCGATAACTTCATCAAAAAACTCGATAACCTCCCCCGTCTCCATACAGACTATATGATCGTGGTGGTCACCTTTTTCCAATTCAAACACCGAGTGACCGGTCTCAAAATTATGACGAGTCACCAAGCCAGCCGCTTCAAATTGGGTCAGCACTCGGTATACCGTCGCCAAACCAACATCTTCCCCAGACTCCATTAAAGCGCGGTAAACATCTTCTGCACTAAAATGCTGATTATCACTCTCAGCCTGCTCCAGCAACTGTAAAATCTTCACCCTCGGCAGAGTAACCTTGAGGCCTGCTTTACGAAGCTCTTGATTTTCTATAGACATATGCCCTGGACCTTAGCGTTGCGATTGGGTTTGCGCTATTATCCCACGCCTCTATAAGCGATTGGAACCCTTAGCATGTATAGACAACTTGCCACAGCCTGCCTAGTCCTATCTTTGGCCGCCTGCAGCTCTTTGGAATTTCCTGGTGTTTACCGTCTTGCCATTGATCAGGGCAACATTATAACTCAGGAAATGGTTGATCAGCTCGAGATTGGCATGACCCGCAGTCAGGTTGAATATGTAATGGGCACACCGCTGGTGCGCGATACCTTCAACCCAGATCGCTGGGACTACATATACACCTTGAATGATCGTAATAACGACAAACAAGAACACCACCAACTAACCGTGTTCTTTCAAGACGGCAAGCTCAGTGAATTTCGCACTGACATCAAACCAAGTGCGGAAAAGCCTGCTGAGTCAGCTGCTGCCGAGCAAGAAGCCAAGTAATTAGTACTCCTTCAACATGATATTGCCGCATTCAGCGCCTAGCATGCCGTTTCCTGCAAGGGCGCGCTGGCGCAGTGCATAGTGGGCCTACTCAAGTCAGTGCAACGCGGCGGGGGCAGCATGCTCGGCGCCCGAAGGATCAGCCCTATGGCGGCCCATTGCTTCGTTATTTCCTCTCGACATAGCCGGAATGCCGTACCACCCACTATGCCTTCGAGAAAACGCCTCGCAATGAACCGCCATAAGACTGCCTGAACATCGCAATATCATGCTGAAGGAGTACCGTCTTTGCGAGCCTTCACTTTGGCGGCTCGCTGCTTGCGAACCTCTTTGGGATCCGCGATCAAAGGCCGGTAAATCTCTACCCGCTCACCGCTTTTTAGTGTTTGGCTGTCTGGCGAACTAACGGATTTACCGAATATCCCCAAATCTGCAGTCGTCAGATCCAGATCCGGAAACTGTTTATCCAAACCGGACTGCATCGCAGCCGAACGCACAGTACAACCATCTGGCACTTCCAGCGCCACAATACGCTGCCGATCAGGCAGAGCATATGCCACCTCAACATGAATAGTATTACTTTTATTTTCCATATTGCTCATTCGCTCTTTTTACAAGTGCATCAACTAAGTTATTCGCCACGGAATTAAACAACTGCCGCGTTGCAGACCCAACAATACTATTAGCGAGGGCAAACCGTAAATGCAAACTCACCTTGCAAGCATCGGCACCCAGAGGAAGCAAGGACCACTCCCCACTCAAATCCTCAAAGGGGCCTTCAATTAATTTAAGCCTCACGCTGCGACCCGGCGTCAATATATTGCTAGTTACAAAACTTAATCGAATTCCGGCGCGGGACAAATCTAAACGCGCCTCCATCGTGTCGTCGGTTTGCGACAACACTTCGGCACCAACACAGCCATCCATATATTGCGGATACGCTTCTACATCATTAATAAGCTGATAAATAATATCTGCAGAGTACGGCAGCAAAGCACTGCGTCGAATCTCGTTCATTCTGGGGTCCTAAATCATTCCGAGCCACCGACTATAGCTAGCTCGTCACACGCAAATACAAGCCAACAACCAAAACGGTCAACACGGCTGGCGGCGCAATATACCGCAACAATGCCTGCCAAAGCCAAAAAAACACCCCTTCAAACCAGCCATCTCGAACACCGTAGACCCGCTTCGGCACACGCCATCCGGCAAACAAAACAAAGCACCAGGCGGTGAGCGGCAGCAAAACATTGGCGGCTAGAATGTCCAACCATTCCATCAAACTACGCGAAAGCCAGCGCATACCCGAACTTGCTTGCATAGACAATATCGACAAATCACCAACCAGAAACACCAAGCCCCCGACCAATAGCGCTGCGGACCAACGCATTAGCCCCCAGCGTTCGACCAAATACGCGACCACTGGCTCCATCAGGGCCACAACCGTGGTTAAGGCCAAAATAAATAGCAGCACGTAAAATGCGGTACCCGCAATATCGCCAAACACTAAATTTCCGAATGAAAACGGCAAGCTGATAAATAGCAGCGCCGGCCCAGAGCCAGACACAATATGCTGATCAAACACTAAGGCCAAAATCGCCACGCCGGCAATAATCAATACTGCGGTGTCGAACACCGCCAAGGCAATTAGCTGCCTGGTTACCGAGCGGCCCGAGGGAAAATAGGCGCCATACGCCATTAGCGCGGCGGTACCAATACTCAAGGTATAAAAGGCATGCTGCAATGCTGAGAAGCCACCTCGCCAGCTCAGATCCTGCACTCGCAAATCAAACATCCAGCGCAGCGCTGACTGAAAATCCCCCAGCGCATAGCCGTAATAAAGCAGCCCCAGCAAGACCAATAACATCACCGGTAATAAAACCCGCAACACGGCAGCCATACCACGCACGACATTTAAAGCCGACAAGGCGATGGCCAAAACCAAAAAAATGCGCTGCCAGAATGACATCACATCCGGTGCCGCCAACAAATTCTGAAACTCACCGGCCACCAAATCCAAACTAGCCGCATCCATGACACCGGTCGCCATCTTAGCAACATAAGCGAGCAACCAACCAGACACGATTGAATAGTTAGCCGCCAGCAACAGCGCCGCAATACTTGCTATTTGGGTCACCAGAGACCAGTGCTTACTCGCTTTGGCGTAGTGGGCCAACTGGTCAATCGCATGCACGGGATTACCGCGCGCACGGACAGCGATACGCACTTCGGCTACTGCGATCGGCAGCATAATAAAGAACAGGCACGCCACATAGGCGATGAGATAGGCGCCGCCACCGTTTTGGCCAAGTTCCTGCGGCGTCCTCCAGAAATTCCCAAGACTGACCACCAAACCCGTGGCGGCAGCAAGAAACGTCCAACGGCTAGACCAGATTCCCTGTATTTTTCGTTTCTTTAAGGCCATACACCGATAACATCAATTTCCGCAAAGCAGCCATCTTTTTACCTGACCCCAATAGGTTTTGCCAGCAACTCCCTCTATAATCGTCCGCATGAGCAAAAACAAATCAAAAAACACCAGCGGCAACATCGCCCAAAACAAAAAGGCACGTCACGACTACAGCCTCACCGACAAATTTGAAGCCGGCATTGTGCTTCGCGGCTGGGAGGTCAAAAGTCTACGCCAAGGCAAAATTCAAATTACAGATACCTATGTCATCCTAAAAGATGGCGAGGCATTTTTGCTTGGCTGTAATATTACCCCGCTATTGAGTGCTTCAACCCATTTTGTAACTGACCCAACCCGTACCCGCAAGCTATTGCTACACGGTAAAGAACTGAGCAAACTACAGGAAGCGGTTCAACAAAAAGGCTACACCTGCGTGTGTACAGCACTGTACTGGAAAAAACATTTGATAAAGGCAGAAATCTGCCTAGCCAAAGGTAAGCAGGATCACGACAAGCGTGAAACTGAGAAGAACCGAGATTGGGAACGACAAAAAATGCGCATTGTGCGCGACCATAACTAATAAGAGCTACACGCCCTGCGACCATGAAAACTCTCTATTTACTGCGCCACGCCAAATCCGACTGGGATGACGACAAACTCACTGACGCAGACCGCCCCATAACCAAACGCGGAAAAAGAGACTGCCAACTGGTTTCGGCAGAGCTTCAACGTATTGAGCGCCGTTTCAGCCACGTATTTTGCAGCACGGCAAAGCGCGCACAAGAAACCCTGAAACGCTTTCAAATAGACTCTAATGTGTTTGATGACGCAGACATCGTCCACGACAATGCTATTTACACCTTTGAAGCGGCGAAATTGCTGGCCTGGCTAAAGGAACTCCCGCAGGCAATCGACAGCGCCGTGATCATCGGTCACAACCCCGCCCTGGCGGAACTGGCAAATTATTTATACGACGGCAAGATTGGGCATTTCGGTACCTGCACATTTTTAGAACTAGAGATCAACATCGAATACTGGGATCAACTTAGAGCCGACAGCGCTAAGCTTTCAGATATTATTCGCCCCAAGCAATTTCGATAATACGCCGCCGGCGACCAAGGACTCGAACTAACAATGACCGCCCACCCCGCATTAAAAGATATCAGCATTGTTAATGACGTACTCATCTTAAAGAAAAACCACAAACTTATTCGTCGCATGCAGCGGTCACTGCCCGGCCCAGAAATACATGGCGACCAGGTGTGGGGCTCATCATTTCTGATCATGGACTACCTACTCGAAAACCCGCCCAAGAAAAAAGTCAAAATCACCGAGATCGGTTGCGGCTGGGGAATATTAGGCATTTCCTGTGCGCAGCACTTTAAAGCCAAGGTAACCGCGATTGATGCCGATGAGCACGTTTTTCCTTATTTAGACGCCCACGCTTTGCTAAACGACGTAAAAATAAAAACCCGAACCGCTCGTTACGAACACTTAAAACCAGCAGATATGAAAGGCCACAGTCTCATGCTGGGTGGCGACATTTGTTTTTGGGACGCGCTAGTCAAACCGCTATTTTCAGCCATCGAGGCGGCACGGGAGGCCGGTGTCGGCACAATTATTATCGCAGACCCAGGCAGATCGCCGTTCCACAAATTAGCCAAACGCTGTCAAAAAGCATTTGGGGCGACGCTAATTTCACGTGAAATCAGCAGCCCCACCGAAATGAGCGGCGAGCTGCTGATAATTAACCAGTAAGGCCTATTTCTTCGCCTTCGACTTAGCGGCTTTTATCTTAGCTTTTGAGCGGTATTCCAGCTTTGCCATTCGCGGCAACTTCCCTGTACTCAAAAATTTATGCGTCAATAACTGAGAGCGAATTTTCGCTGCACTCGCCTTGCGCGGCCGAAACGAGTTGCTTTGCGCCGCATCAATAATTCGCGCCTTCACATTATCGGCCCACTGTAAATCAATAATAGACTGCAAGGTTTGCTGCAGCGGCTTGCTGTAGATCGGGCAAGTCACCTCCACCCTAAAGTCGATATTGCGCGTCATCAAATCCGCCGACGATATAAAATAACGCGGTTCACCGTTATTGCGGAAAATATACACACGGGGATGTTCCAAAAAGCCATCGACAATACTAATCGCTTCAATATTGTCGCTCAGCCCCTTAACACCTGGCACCAGCGAACACATGCCACGCACAATCAGACGCACCGACACACCCGCCGTACTGGCTTCATATAATTTATCGATTAATTCGCGATCGACCAAATTATTGCACTTCAGTGTAATCCCGCATTCACGGCCTTTTTTAGCATTGTGAATTTCTGTCTCAACCAAGCCCAGCAGACGTTCACGACTATTTAGCGGAGACACACCCAGATGCTGAAATTCATGACGCTTGTAGTTGTAGGCAATAAAATCGAAGACCTTCGCCACCTCATCGCCAATGGCTTGATCATACGTCAGTAGACTAAAATCGGTGTAAACCGTGGCGGTCTTCTCATTAAAATTACCCGTGCCGATATGAGAGTAAAACTTTTGAACGCTGCCCTCCTGACGCACAATCGAAATCAATTTGCTGTGCACCTTCAGTCCCGGCACACCCAAAATCACATTCACACCACCGTCGGTAAGACGCTGAGATAACGCGATATTGGCCTCTTCATCGAAGCGAGCCTGCAACTCAACCACCACGGTCACTTCTTTGTGGTTAGCGACCGCATTTAATAAGGCGTCCACCACATGAGAATTAGACGCCACCCGATACAAACTGGCCTTTATACTTTTTACTGCAGGGTCAATCGCCGCAGTCTTGAGCAAGTCGGTTAAATAATTAAAGCTGTGGTAGGGGTAATGAAGCAGAATATCCTGCTGGCGCAAACACGCCAGAATATTTGCGGCCTGATCAATCGCCGGCACAGGAATGACCGGCAGCGGCTTATTATCTAAATACGCGGGCCCCAGGTTCGGGAAGCGCATAAAGTCCTTGGAATTATGATAGCGGCCGCCTGGAATCATAGAGTCTAACCGGCCCAAGCCCAATCGCTTAACGAGATATTCCAGCAAGTCATTCGGCATCGCGCTGTCGTATACAAAACGAACCGGGTCGCCTTTCTTACGACGCTTTAAACTCTGGGTCATTTTTTCAACGAAGGTGTGCGTTACTTCCTCACCCAGCTCCAGATCCGCATCACGGGTTAACTTTATGGTGTAGGCCGCGGTCTCATCCATCGGGAAAATCCCGCGGAAAACCTCCGGCAGACACACTCGAATCATATTTTCCAAAGCAATGAGCACCTTGCCACGCTTGCCCTTGCGACCGGGAATGCGGATGAAGCGATCCAGGCGAGTCGTCGGAATTTCAAGCAGGGCAAAACGGGTTTGCTGCTCACTACTCAGCTTAATCGCCAAGTAGATAGACGCGTCATTTAGTTCGGGAATGGGATTGGCGTCATCGAGAATAATCGGAACCAACTCTTGCTGAATGTGCGAATGAAAATAGCTGCGCACAAACTTAGTTTGGGGCTCGTCCAGCTGACGTTCATTTATCAAGTAGATCTTGCGGCGCCGCAGCTCTTTCAAATTTTCACGGTACATCGCGTCAAAGCGTTGCTGTAACTTCATCACCTTCTGGCGAATTTCTTCTAGCAAGACTTTGAACTCTTCTTGCTTAGATGGCGGCGAAAATGCGGCTAAGCGCCGAACATCGGCAACCCGCACCCGAAAAAATTCATCTAGATTGTTTGAGAAAATCCCCAAATACCGAATGCGCTGAATTACCGGCACATCAGGATCAGCGGCCTCCTGCAAGACCCGCTCATTAAACGAAAGCCAACTCAGCTCTTTAGCAACCCACGCCGTCACTTCGCTCTGCCCGCTCATTACCCGCCCTTCCACTTAAAAGTGTCATAAAAACAACACATCAGCTTAATAAAAAATCATGTCACTAATATGACACATATAAGCAGTCGATTTTGGCCTGCCCAGCCGATACACTAAACCTTCACCAAGGAAATATTATTACAATGGCCCAAAATAGCGACTCCTACGCTGCCCTCGACCTGGGCTCAAACAGCTTTCACCTGCTCATTGCCAGTTTTCATGACGACAAACTCCGCGTCATAGATCGCCACAAAGACATGGTTAGACTTGCCGCTGGCCTGGACGACGATGGTCGCCTCAGCGACGCCGCTCAAGAGCGCGCCCTAGAAAGCTTAACAAAAATGGCGGACCGCTTGCGCGGTGTGCCACGCCGGCAAATTCGCATCGTAGGTACCAACACCCTCCGCGCCGCCAGCAATGCCAACGAATTTATGGCAAAGGCCGAAGCCGTACTCGGACTGCCCATCAATATTATCTCCGGCACCGAAGAGGCCCGCTTAGTTTACCTAGGCGTCGCCAACGACTTCGCACCGGAAAAACAACGCCGGCTTGTCCTCGATATTGGCGGAGGCTCTACCGAGCTCGTCATTGGCACCAACACGCCACGTCAACTAGAAAGCCTGCCAATGGGCTGCGTTAGCTTCAGCATGCGCTACTTTAAAAACGGTGACATCAGCGAAAAAGCCTTCAAAAAAGCCGTCAACGCCGCACGCCAAATGATCGGTCCCTACGTAGAGCCCTTTCGCGCGCAGTGGGATGAAGCCGTCGGCTCGTCGGGCACTATCCGCAGCATCGGCAAAATTCTCGCAGAACAACAATTCAGCGAAGCCGGCTACATCTCCGCTGACGGCCTGGAAAAGCTCAAAGACCAGGTACTAGCAACTGACAACAGCCGCAACCTAAATATCCCCGGCTTAAGCGACGATCGCAAAGACGTGTTTGTCGGCGGCTTCGCGGTGCTCTATGCACTATTTCAAGAACTCGACATGCAAGGCCTACACGTTTCAGCCTACGCGATTCGGGAAGGCATCATCCACGACCTCGCCGGTCGCCTTCACCACCGCGACAAACGCGAAGACACCATCAAACAATTTATCATTCAATACGGCATAGACGGCCCGCAGGGCAACCGCATTGCCGACTTGTGCTCACGCTTCCTGCCCGCGGTGGCAAATCACATCAGCACGACGGAATCAGAAGCAGATGCCCTGTTGCGCTGGGCCGCCCAACTTCACGAGCTCGGCCTGGCCATCGCCCACGGTGGCTACCACAAACACGGTGCCTACATTCTTGGCAACGCCGATATGCCGGGATTTTCCCGTCAAGAACAAGCGCGACTCAGCTTTTTAGTCGCCAACCATCGCCGCAAACCCAAACAACTCAACACCGCAACTTACGGTGTCACTGCTGATTGGCCGCTGGTCTGTGTACTCCGCCTCGCCTGTATTTTTTATCGACGCCGACAACCCAAAAAACTGCCTGAGGAAATCAATCTAAGCAGCAGTGGCCCAGACGAACTATCGCTTTCAATCCCCGAAGATTGGCTCAACATAAATCCGCTTATTGCCGCCGATCTTGAAGACGAAGCCGAGCTTCTCAATAAGTCGCTCAACATCAAACTACGTATAGAACGCAAAAACTAAGTCGGCAACTCACTGGCCGCAAGCAACGCAAAGCGTTACACTTAGCGATCTGGGGCCGATTTGGATTCGACGCCGGTTACAACGCTCTGAGGTGCATGCCGTGATGACAGCCAATCACGTAAATCCAAAGCTGTAAACCTAATAGTTGCCAACGACGACAACTACGCTCTAGCCGCTTAAACCCCGGTTAGCGGTCGCTACCAGATGCTTGTAAATGGGACGCGACTGTCATATAGAACAAGCTAGCGAGCAAAGCCTGTCTGAGGCGGAGCCGCGAAACACTTAATCAGAATCGCCAATAACGTCCTGACCGTCGGGCTGTTTGCGGTTAAATCAATTGACGGAGACCAAGCATGTGAAGAGCCCTGAGTGGCGGACTGACGGACGCGGGTTCAATTCCCGCCGGCTCCACCAAAAACACTTCCAAGGGAAACCGAGGAAGGCCTTAAACCCCAGTAAATATGGGGTTTTTTGTTCCTGAATGGCCTATAGAGACCCGAGGTATCTATTGCAATCCAGCACCAAATGGGGGTATAAATGGGGGTAATTGGCTACCCCCAGCATTTGATACCCCCAAATTGGTACCCCCATGAAACTCTCAGCTATAACAGTCAAAGAGGCGCTTCCGAGAACCAAGGCATACAAACTTAGCGACGGGGGTGGCCTGTTTTTACTGGTTAACCCCAGCGGTAAAAAATATTGGCGCTTTAAGTACCGATATACAGGCAAAGAAAAACTTTTGGCGCTGGGTGTATATCCTGACGTTTCGCTGAAATCGGCACGAACAAATCACCGTGACGCCCAAGACTTACTGAAAACAGGCATTGATCCATCAGCCCAGCGCAAAGCAGCCAAACTAACTAAGAACACAGCTGCTGCAAATAGCTTCCAGCTAGTCGCCTTAGAATGGTTCAATAACCAAAAAGCAAAATGGGCAGAAAGTCATTGGAGTAAAGTCGAGCGAATGATGGAGCGGGACTTATTCCCCCACCTCGGCAACCGGCCATTAAAAGAGATCACCCCGCCAGAGCTATTAGCTGTACTACGAAAAATTGAAACTCGTGGCGCTCTTGAGTCTGCCAAGCGCACAAAGCAGATAGCCGGTCAGATATTCCGCTACGGTGTGGCAACAGGTCGATGTGAACGCGATCCAGCGCAAGACCTTAACGGCGCACTAGCCACCCCAGTTAAACAACACCTTTCAGCGATAACCGACTCCAAGTTAGTCGGCCCCCTACTAAACGCCCTAGATGACTATCAGGGTACCGCAGTTGTCAAAGCAGCCCTTCGCCTTGCCCCGCTCACTTTTGTGCGCCCCGGAGAATTACGGAAGGCAAAATGGCCAGAAATTGATTTCGACAAAGCCGAATGGCGCTACTACGTCACCAAAACAAAATCTGACCATATCGTGCCGTTGTCAACACAAGCCATCAAAATACTACAAGAGCTTCAACCACTGACCTGTAACAGCGAGTACGTATTCCCAAGCGCGAGAACACTTAGCCGACCAATGAGTAACAACGCAGTGTTATCGGCAATGCGCCGAATGGGGATCGGCAAAGATGAAATGTGCGGACATGGCTTCCGAGCAATGGCGCGAACAATACTGGATGAAGAATTGCAATTTCGCCCTGACTGGATAGAGCATCAGTTAGCCCATGCGGTAAAAGACGTTCACGGCAGAGCCTACAACCGCACTTCCCATCTTAAAGAACGAAAGAAGATGATGCAAAGCTGGTCTGACCACCTCGAAAAATTGAAAAGTGCAGCAATGACTAATGATTATAAAACCATACAATAGCATCTTATCGGATATTAATTCTTAGTTCACAATTCGCGATCAACAGTAGTTGAAACTAGTTTCGCCCCACTGAAATCATAGTCATCAATAAGGTTGGCGTGGATATGGCAGTTGAAAAAGCTGGTACCATCAAGCAACGCGCCCTCGAATCTAGTATTTCCATCAAACACACAGTGGTCAAAGCAAGCACCTCGGAGGTCTGCACGGGTAAATTCTGCAAAACCGAAGTGCGACATATAAGCATACAATTCGGTTAAATCACTATAATCAAAACTAGCCACACCGCAGTCAGTCTTTAATATTTGAAATTTTCCGCAGCATTCAATCAATTTAGCAGCAGTTAAATTAGCACCCGAAAACTCCACCCCCGCCAGATCAACCCCGCTAAAATTAGCGGAGGATAAGTCGGACTGCTCGAAAATTACATCCCGAATATTAGAAAAACTGAAATCCGCATACTTAGCATAAACCAAATCAAAATTTGCCGAGTCGCAATCAGCTTCATGAAAGTCTGCCCTGTGTAAAGACGCTCTCTTAAAATAGCTTGACCGCAAATACGCTCCATGCAGTAGAGCGTTATCTAAATATGCTCCCTCAAAATTTGCTTCCTCCAATATTGCACCACCAAAAACCGCGCCTTTCAAGAAGCTTTGAGAAAAAGTAGCTCGAGAAAAATTTCTCTTCCGAAAATCTGCATCCTCAAGACGCTCAAAATTAAAATTTGCGCGGCCACCTCCCCTACCCCCAAGCCATAACCGATGCAATTCTTCGGAATAAGCAATATCAACATTCTCGAATTCCTCCCCCCCCGAAAGCTCACTAACTCGAAGTTTCACATATATTGCTTTTGCTTTTTCATCCTCACCATCCGACATAGAAAAAGCGCGGGCATATAAATCTCTATCATAACTATCGTCCTCAAGCTCTCGATAGGCATATCCATAACCCGTGGTGCATTTAGGAAAGGGGTAAGTTACTCACCCTCACAAAGAGGTTA
>NZ_CAXBHN010000038.1:0-9774 GCF_963975605.1 uncultured Zhongshania sp.
ACGGATTGGGAACGTTTTGGGTGACGGTACGGGAGCATTGCGGATGACACCACCATACTACGTCATTCCCGACCCCGATCGGGGATCCAGTGTGAGCGGCAGTGAATGCTTCTAGCGTCGGACGCCAGACGTCTAACGTAAAGCGGAGTATGTGGAGTGCTGCAAAGTCCGAGGGCTATGGATCCTCAATCGAGTTGAGGATGACGGGTTGGGAACGTTTTGGGTGACGGTACGGGAGCATTGCGGATGACACCACCACACCACGTCATCCCCGACCCCGATCGGGGATCCAGATGAGCGGCAGCGAATGCTTTTAGCCTCCGACACCAGACGCCCGACAACTGACCAGGCACCAACATCTGACCAGGCACCAGTATCCGGCCAAGCACCAACGCCCGGGCTCCGACGAACCACTAGCGTTCGACACCAGACGTCAGACGTCCGGTGAACCAAAAGCGTGCGCCAGCACGGAGGTATTCAATATCTCCTCAATATGCTGCTTATAGCGCATGTAAACGCAGGTTTGCTGCGGTAGCATCATGCTGAGGTCTATGCGGTTTAGTTGGTAGTGCTGTGGTTGTTTATTGAGCAGTTGCAGTTGTTCGGCCAGTTCGTCGAATAGCTTTTGTCCCGCATGAGCGTAGCTAAATAGTTGGTCATTGCAGCGCATATCAAACACCAAGCGACCAGCGTCCTGGGTTTGTGCTAGGGCTTCAAGATGAAGCTGGGGTGTATTGTGAGCTCCTTTATCTATCGGATCATCAAAGTCAGTGATTGGCTCACAAGACCATGCTTCATTTTCCTGGTGCAATTCAAATACGTGAAATTGATGCTTGCTGCCCTGCTCCTTTTTACATTCGTGGAGAAAGGCGAGTAGTGGTTGAATCAGTGCCTCGACACTGGTAAATGCGGCGTTGCTGTGATGTAGCGAGCCGCGCTCATCGCGCAAAAATAGCTCGGCGCTATCGCCAATGCGGTGGAAGAATAGGTAGCAGTCGGGTCTACTGGCGGTATTAATAATGGCGGCCAGCGCGGTGTTGGGTACGCAGTAGCGATCCAGGATCACTGGGCTATACTCGCGTTGACCGCGGCCTAAGCATTGGATCAGTGTGGCGTAATTGCTGGCAAAAATACTGTGTAGCTCGTCATTTTTGGACTGCAAAATATAGAAGCCGCTGCTCAGTTTAATAACAAGGCGTTTATTTGCAGGTTTGGTATAAAAAGCGCGATACAACAATTTAGGAAGATGTTGGCTGCGTTTCAATAATCTGTCGTCGGTATCATTAAAAGACAGTGCGTGAATACTGGGTGGGTGACTGCCGCGGGAAGCGGCCACCATGAGTTGCTGATAGGTTCTAAACGCATCTAATACGGTTTCTGTGCCCGTGTAAGCTAAGGTCGCGACTTCGCCCCAGCTATTGATAATGACGATTTCAATTTGATCAATTGGATAGCTATTGGTGTGCTTACTAAGCCCCGCCGCTCCCAAGGCATTGAGTGCATGTTGGCCCAAATTAAGATACAGCAGTAGTGTTTCTGGCACCTTGGGGCGATTAAAGAATTCGTGTTTGTCGGGGTCGGCAGCGTAGGCGCGGCGGGGTAGGTACTTGCAGAGATGATCGGCTAAACGTCGCAAATCCGATTCGTTAACACCGTCCTGTTTTCCATTTAGCCGCAGCCGACTGTAATCATTAATCAGACCATTGCAGTAACACCAGCAAAGCAAGCCGCTAAGATGGTCGTGTTCCTGCAGAATGGCGTCTGCTTCAAAGTCGTGGCGGGCGCTGGTGCTCACCGCCCAGCGACGCTGGCTACCGAATCCGGAGGAGTGGAAAAATAATTGTTCTTCTGACAAATCTGGCGCAATGCCGGGGTTTAGCCACTCTACTTTATTGCGCTTGCGTTCAAAGGCGGCATAAAGTTTTCGACCGAGCAGGGTCATTTCTTGCGATTTAATCAAGGCGGGGCGTTTGCTTCGCTGGGCAAAGTCCTGCAAAAAGCGATAACTATTAGTAAGCTCTGCCACCAAGAACCGATGCTCCTCTCGCACTCGGCGCAGTTTCCAGCGGTTGCGGGTATCTAAGTTAAGCAGTTGCTCCGGCGGCCACTGCCATTCGCGGATTAATTTTTCCAGCAGCTGGCGCCGCCATGTGGTGTTGCTGATATTGAGCTGCGACAGGTGAATACCAACCTTGAAATAAAAGGCGCGGCGAACTAGCTCCAGGCGGTCAAACTCATTTCGTTCTTGTAGATAATTTGCTAATCGTTGATACACCATGACATAGGGGTCGAGGGTGTCGGCGTCGGTAATACCGTCGTGAATAGATTGCTTAAGGCTGACTGAAAGTGGCAGTACTCGGGGGAAATCGCGGGCGTAAACCTCCGTTAGAAGTAGTTTTAGTACCGCCTTGTACGGCGAGCTAATCGCTTTATACAACTGCCAAACACCGGCACCTATAAACTCACCGGCGGGGATGTCGGAAACACCGCCGAAATCAATCGACTCGTCAGGTCCCACAAAGCCCTGCGAATGCAGTAGTGCGGTGTACTCCTGGTAATTCACCTCTTCCTCTGGCGGCACCAGCCACCAAATCGGATAGCGCCCCGCAACGAGCAGTGCGCTGCGGTAAAACTCATCCAGCAGTAAAAAATGCTGGCTGGTGCCGGCGGATTCGGCGCTGAGCTGATCGCGCTGGCCCCGCCGAAACTGATCGTTGTTCATCAGAAAAAAATGGATTTCCAGGCCCAGAGTTTTCGCCCACTCGGTAATGGCACCCGCTTTGTGATAAAGCTTTTCTAAACCGATTTCATCGATAGTCGCGTGGTGACAAAGCCAAACGTCTAAATCAGAATCTTCTGCTTGCGCGACCGTACCGCAGGAACCCATCAGGAAAACGCTGTGAATCAGCGGTGGGGATTGATCTTCTGGCCGGTATTCCATGCTGCGGGCAATGTTTTTGCGCACCCGCTCCAGCGTCAGCGTGTCGGGTTGGTAGCCGTCGATTCCGCAGGGCGCACTCTGGCTGTTATACCCAGGTAAGATGGGATGGTTTATGTGAATGAGCAGCGGCAGCAAGTCTAAGAATATTTGTTGGCGAGGTAGCAGGGCGGTCCGAGTGCGAAGCATGCGTTCGCGATTAAGCTTTAAAAATCGATCGCGAACTAGCTCCAATCCGTCGTGGGTGATGCCACGATCGAACAGGGGATTGTGAATGTGATTGTTGCTAGACGTATCCGTCATGCTCTGCGACCCGATGTAACTCTGCGTCCACTGTACCGGCATTCACTGCCTGTTGTCATGTTCGGACTTGTCGCAGATTTTGGCCGCATAAAGATAAAATTAGTGGAGTCGACTTAGCAATAAGTGACCTTGGCGATCCACCTTAGCTTGCCATTTCTGTTCCAGCCAAAGCGTGGCAACGGCATCACTGATGAGCGCTGGACCGCGAATAACTTGCTCGCAAGCAAGCTGTGCGCGTTCATAGCGCGGCACCTGGCTATTTTTCTCTAGGCGGTTTTCGGTGGAGGCCATCATTACGGTTTGTGTGTCGAGCGCCTCAGCTGGCGTGTTATTGAGGATATCCGGCAGCGTTATTGCGAGGGTATCTGCGCGCACGGCTTGCCGAATATTGATTAGCTGAATAGGAATGTCGAGCTCGTGTCCATAGAGATCGCGATGAGCGCGATGAAAGGCATTCTGAAGAGTGTCTATGTCGTCCTGCCACGCCAAATTGAGAGTATAAGATTGACCCACATAGCAAAGGTCGACCGAGGGGTGGGCGACTATCTGCGCAGAATCAATGCCCTCAGCCTCTAATTGCTGGCGACCGGTATCTGCGAGCTCGTCCAATGATTGCCGCAAAACGTGCTTATCAAGATCCGTGAGTCCGGTATTGATGGTGCGCGAAAGTTGCCGCTCGCGGGGGGCCAACAGCATACCTAGCGCGGAAAAAACACCGGCGTAGTTGGGTACGATGATCTCAGGGCAACCTAAGGCGTCAGCCAATGCGCAAATATGGAGTCCACCTGCGCCGCCAAAACAGCAGAGACTAAATTCCTCCGGGTCGTGACCGCGCTGCACAGAAATAACTCGCAAGGCCCGCACCATATGTTCGTTGGCGATATCAATAATACCTGCGGCAGTGTCTTCAATACTGACGCCAAGCGCATTGGCGAGCTCGCTCACGGCTAGACTCGCGGCCTCGTTATTTAGCGGCATGGTACCACCGAGTCGCGCATTGGCGGGCAGTCGCCCTAACACGACATTGGCGTCGGTGACGGTGGGCCTTATTCCGCCCTTGTTGTAACACGCGGGGCCGGGGTCGGCGCCCGCAGATTCCGGCCCCACGCGCAACATACCGCCTTCGTCGAGATAGGCAATGGAACCGCCGCCGGCGCCAATGGTGTGCATATCCACCATCGGTACTGCCACTGGGTAAGGGCCAATGCGACCTTCATTGGTCAGCTTGATGTCGCCATTGATCAAGGCGACATCACTAGATGTGCCGCCCATATCGAAGGTCATTAATTTTGCGCGCTGCAAGGTGTCGCCTAGATGCTTTGCTGCGGCAAGCCCGCCGGCAGGGCCAGAGAGTAATAAATTCACCGCGCGTTGCGAGGCATTGGCGGCGTCTGTTGTACCCCCGGATGACTGCATCACGGATATCGGCGTGGTGTTTAAGGAGGCCTGCAAATTGGCCAAGTATTGGGCTACTTTTGGGCCGAGCCAGGCATTAAGCCACGTTGCCATGCCGCGCTCGTATTCTTTGTACTCTGGCAGCACCTCTGAGGAGCGCGACACAAAAATGCCGTCGGGGATATTCGCGGCAAGCACCTTTTCAAAGTCGGGATTGATAAACGAGAACAATAAATTTATCGCCACTGCCTCGGGTTTGAGCACGGCCATCTCACTGATTAATGTGTCGATATCGTGTTGGTTGAGCGGCTCAACAATACTGCCATCGGCGCCAAAGCGACCGCCGGTTTCCAAGCAAAGCTCGGTGGCAACAGGAATCGCCTTGGCTTTGGGTTTCAGGTCGTAGAGAGCCTCACGAGTTTGGCGGCCAATGCTTAACATATCGGCAAAACCACGGTTGGTAATAAACACCGTCTTAGCGCCTTTGCCTTCCAGCGCCGCATTGGTTGCTACCGTTGAACCGTGCACGACCACGAGGCGGCCTTGCCCGATCAAATCCTGCAAACCTAATTCACGAATACCGTTCAAAATCGCTAGCTCCGGACTTGCTGGCGTCGATGGACACTTAAAGCAGCGAATCTGCTGATCGTGAAACAACACAAAATCAGTAAACGTGCCGCCGGTATCGACACCGAGATAAGCGAGTGGGGCAGAATTAGGCATAAGAAACTCAAATGAAGACGTGCCGCTATTGTCGCTAGTGGGAAGGCGTTTGTCACCGGCTGTGGATAAGGTATGTCGGGTGTTTGACGTCTGGCGTCGGGGGACAAAGGCATTCGCCGAAGTGACGTCGGAAGTTAAACGTCCGGCGTCCAATGTTAAAGGCATTCGCTGTCGCTCACACTGGATCCCCGATCGGGGTCGGGGATGACGTGGTTTTGAGGGTTCGGTGATGACATGGTTTTGAGGATTCGGGGATGACGTGGTTTTGAATATTCGGGTATTTCGTGGTTTTGAGAAGTCGAGGGGCTTGGTTTTGAATTGATGGAGATGACGTGGTTTGAATTGACGGAGACGAGGACGCATCGAAGGAGCGGGGATGGCTTCGAGTGCTAATGCCAACTCCCCATCCGTCATCCTCAACTCGATTGAGGATCCATAGACCTCGAGACCAACACCCCTGCCGAATGACGAAAAGCGCTACGCTGCGATACAATCGCTGTCCCGCCACTGTGTTTGAGATTGTCGTGCCTGAATTACCCGAAGTAGAAACCGTTAAACGTGGTATCGCCCCCCATTTGGTGACGCGGCGTTTTAAAAATGTGATTGTTCGAGACCATCGCTTGCGCTGGCCGGTCGATCCTAATTTAGCGGATTACTTAGTAAACCAGGAAATCTTAAGTGTTGAGCGTCGGGCGAAATACGTCTTAGTGCGCTTGGCTACCGGATATTTGGTGATTCATCTTGGTATGTCGGGGCGACTGTATTTTGTCAGTGACAATACGCCGGTTGCTAAACACGACCACCTAGATTGGCAGCTAAGCGATGGGCAGACCCTGCGCTACACCGACCCCCGACGATTTGGTGCGGTTATTTGGATCTCTGGCGACGATGTGTCAAGCCATAAACTATTTGCCAAGCTTGGTCCTGAACCACTGCTAGAAGAGTTTAATGCGGAATACCTTTTTAAGCGTTCTAGAAAACGTAAAGTGCCGATCAAAAGCTTCCTAATGGACGCGCACGTTGTGGTCGGCGTTGGCAATATATACGCCAACGAAGCCCTATTTATGGCCGGCATATCACCCATTCGAGAGGCGGGTAGCATCAGCTTGGCGCGCTACACCCGACTAGTTGTCGGAATAAAACAGGTCTTAGACAAAGCCATATTACAAGGTGGCACAACCTTGAAAGACTTTGTCGGCGGAGATGGCAAACCAGGCTATTTCAAACAAGAATTACAAGTGTATGGGCGCGGTGGCTTAGCTTGTAGTCACTGCGCAAAAATACTGCAAGAGATAAAACTGGCGCAGCGCACCACCGTATTTTGTAAGGCGTGCCAGCGGTGAATGACTAAGCGTCAAAAGCGGTTGCTGCGTGAAAGGATAGCGACGCCGATTTGAATATTGTTCATCGCGGGACAAAGCCCGAGGTTTATGGATCCTCACTCGAGTTGAGGATGACGGTGGTGGTACGTTGAGGATGACACCGCTACACCCCGTCATCCCTGACTCTCCAAAACCACGTCATCCCCGACCCCCCAAAACCACGTCATCCCCGACCCCGATCGGGGATCCAGTGTGAGCACAGCGAATGCTTTTACTTTTAATATCAAACACTTCGCTATAGTGCGTAAATGTCGCTGGCATAGTCTCAGTGCGGTAGTGGCGGAAGGCCCGAGGTTTATGGATCCTCAATCAAGTTGAGGATGACGGTGGTGGTACGTTGAGGATGACGGTGGAGGAGGTTGAGGATGACGGTGGCGGTACGTTGAAAATGACGGCGGATGAGGTTGAGGATGACAATACCAAACCAAGTCATCTCGACCCCCCCAAAACTCCGTCATCCCCGACCCCGATCGGGGATCCAGTGTGAGCGAAGCGAATGCCCTTAGCGCCTGACGTCAGACGCCCGACTTCACCACGGTATATTGTTGAGTGTTACAAAGCCCGAGATCCATGGATCCTCAATCGAGTTGAGGATGACGGGTTGGGAACGTTGAGGAAGACGGTGGGTTAGCGTTGAGGATGACACCGCTACACTTCGTCATCCCCGACCCCGATCGGGGATCCAGTGTGAGCAAAGCGAATGCCCTTAGCATCAGACACCCGACTTCCGACTTACCGAAACCCCGCCATCAGTCGAAAAATCGCATCAAAACCCCAACGCCTGCCCCTCTCGACGTGGGTCGGCAGCACCTTCCAAACCAGAAGCCTTAATCAAAATCCCGTGTAATCCGCTGGTTTGAGCGCCTTCGGTAAACTGGTGGCCGCGTTTTTTAAGCTGACTTTTTGTCGCGTTAGTAAACCGGCCGGTTTCTAGCTCGGTGGTGTCGCCCATGGCAATGACATGCCCAGCGCTTATCGCCGTTGCGATATCGTCACCGTCAGCAAGAATACGATATAGGCTGCCGGCTACGTAATCGATAATTCTCGCGCCACCGGGCGAGCCAATGGCCAATACCGGCTTGTCATTTTTAAACACAATAATGGGTGACATCGACGATCGTGGTCGTTTACCCGCCTGTATGCGATTAGCAATCTGGCTGCCGTCAGTGTTCTTAGGCGTAAATGAGAAATCCGTTAGTTGGTTATTCAGCAAAAAACCGCCGACAAAAACGCGGGAACCAAACGCGGTTTCGATACTGGTGGTCATGCTCAGAACATTCCCTGCAGCATCCACAATACTGAAATGGCTGGTGGAGGGGAGCTCCGGTGAGTTACTCATTGCATGTTTTGGTGCTGCCGGTGGGCTGCCTGCCTCCACCGAAATAGCGCGCTTTTTAGGATCAATAAGCGTGGCTCGTTGAGATAAATACGCAGAATCAACAAGTCCTAGCGTGGGCACATCAACAAAATCCGGATCGGCAACATAGGTATTACGATCTGCAAATGCCAGACGAGAGGCTTCAATAAATGTGTGGTAGAAATCCACGTCGTTCGAGTTAGCGCCCTTGGCTTCTGCGGCTTCAATCATCTTTAAAATGGCAATTACCGTTGTACCACCGGACGAGGGTGGTGGCGCACCGCAAATCTTATAAACTCGAAACGTCGCACAAACCGGGGGTCTTTGCTTTGCCTGGTAGTTTGCCAAATCTATAGCGCTAAGCTGACCTGCGCGGTTTGGGTCTGATGCCACTGCGTTAACAATTTTCTTTGCGATCTCACCTTTATAAAAAACAGCACTGCCATGACGTGCGATCTTCTTTAAAGTAGCCGCATAAGCGGGGTTTTTCAGGCGTGTGCCGATGGCTTTTGGTTTGCCGCTGCGATCAAAGAAGTAGCGTTTTATCTCTGGATTCACTGCCACCTTCGGCATTTTGACCAATAGGGTATGAAGGCGCGGCGAGATATAAAAACCCTTATCTGCAAGCGCAATAGCAGGTGCAAATAAATCGGCCCAAGGCAGCGTGCCAAATTTTTTATGGGAGTCTTCAAGCATGGCTATAACGCCCGGAACCCCAACTGAATGCCCGCCGATAACGGCCTCAAAGAAGCCCATCGTGGTATTGTCAGCCTTCAAAAAATAGCCCTCGTCAGCTGCCTGCGGCGCAGTTTCACGGCCGTCCCAGCTACTAAGTTGCTTTTGCTTCGCGTCCCAAAAAAGCATAAACGCGCCACCGCCAATGCCAGATGATTGCGGCTCCACAAGCCCGAGAACCAGTTGCGCAGCAATACCCGCATCAATAGCTGAACCGCCAGCCCGCAAAATTTTATCCGCGGCGGCGGTCGCGTAAGGGTTTGCGGTTACCGCCATCGCAGACTTGGCGTGAACCACCTTTGAATCGCTAAAACCGCTGGCAGCCTCCGGCACAATAACCGGATCACTGGCAAACAAGGCGGGACTTAACAGCGTGGCGACATAAATCGATGCTACGGCTAACAGCCGACGAGGATTTTTTAGTAAAGCAGGCATAGGGAAAATCACTTCAAGCGCAAGATAAACCAGCTTGCCACGCAAAAAAGCAAAGCGCAAAGCGCCGGTGGTTTAAGTGCAAGATTGCTGGATCCTCAATCGAGTTGAGGATGACGGGGTGGGAACGTTGAGGATGACCGATTGGGAACGTTGCGGATGACGGGTTGGAAACGTTGAGGAT
The DNA here is from genome assembly GCF_963975605.1 of uncultured Zhongshania sp. NCBI lineage: Bacteria > Pseudomonadati > Pseudomonadota > Gammaproteobacteria > Cellvibrionales > Spongiibacteraceae > Zhongshania > uncultured Zhongshania sp. The sequence continues at coordinate 9,450 of NZ_CAXBHN010000038.1, forward strand.
GACGGCGGTTGTACATTGAGGATTACTGGGTAGCGTTGAGGATGACAACCTCAAAACTACGCCATCGCCGCGCCCTAAAAACTACGTCATCCCCGACCCTCCAACACTACGTCATCCCCGACCCCGATCGGGGATCCAGTGTGAGCGGCAGCGAATGCCCTTGGCGTCAGACGCTCGACGTCTGACGTAACTGCGGAGTATGTGGAGTGCTACAAAGCCCGAGGGCTATGGATCCTCAATCGAGTTGAGGATGACGGATTGGGAACGTTGTGGGTGACGGTACGGGAGCATTGCGGATGACACCACCACACCACGTCATCCCCGA
>NZ_CAXBHN010000039.1:0-9717 GCF_963975605.1 uncultured Zhongshania sp.
AAATTCGATGCAAATATAGGGGGTTAGTGGGTCAGTTTTAAATGCAAATCAACACGCATGCAGCTCAAGATGAGGCCTGGACTGCCACCCGGAGTCGGTTAGTGGACCATCAAATTCGCCGGGAATGAGATTTCTCAATACGGCGGTGATATCCCATGAAGCCCATTTTTTGGTTAGCCCTGAGGGTGTTCAAAACTCTGTGTCAGCCTAGCGGATTCTATAAGCTGATATAGTCATCCAGTCGCTCCGGGAAGTGTATAGTCAACTGAGACAGCGTCAAATTCCAGTTTTGAATCGGATGCGTCCACCGCTCGGAGGCTTTCAGTATACCGGCGTAGAGCAGCTTCAGTAAGCTGTTTTCATTGGCGAAGCCACCCTTGGTTTTGGTTAGTTTTCGGAACTGGCGATGTACCGCTTCCACGGCATTGGTCGTGTAGATCGCCGTTCGCACGTAGTCGGGATATTTAAAATAGGTTGATAAGGTGGGCCATTTAGTTCGCCAGGACTTGATCACCATTGGGTATTTGTCGCCCCACTTCGCCTCTAGATCGTCGAGCGCCGTCTCGGCAGCATTGAGCGTGGCGGCTTTGTAAACGCACTTCAAGTCCGCCATAAACGCCTTCTGATTCTTTGAGGCGATATACTTCATCGAGTTGCGGATCTGGTGAATGATGCAGTGCTGGATCTCGGTGTTGGGGTACACACTCTCGATGGCTTCGGGAAAGCCCTTCAGGCCGTCTACGCAGGCGATCAGGATATCTTTGACGCCTCGATTGTACAGATCAGTCAACACGCTGAGCCAGTGGTGAGCGCCTTCCTGATCGGAGAGGTACAGGCCGAGAAGTTCCTTCTTGCCTTCGATGTTAAGGGCGAGAATGGTGTAGATGGCCTTACTGATATAGCGACCGTTCTCTTTGATCTTGTAGTGAATGGCGTCGAGCCATACGATGGGGTAGATTGCGTCCAGGTCACGCTCTCTCCAGGCTTGGAGTTCTGGCAGCAGCTTGTCGGTAATGGCATTCAGCGTGCCATTTGATACGCTGATACCGTACAGGTCTTCGATGTGGCCGCGAATATCCTGGTAGCTGTTGCCCAAGGCAAACACGGCAAGGATTTTGCGCTCGATCTCATCAGTCAGGTGAGTCTGGTGCTTCTTCACGAGCTGAGGCTCAAAGGTGCCAGTGCGGTCTCGCGGGGTCTTGAGCTCGAAGCTACCAGCGGTGCTTTTGACGGTCTTAGACGAGCTGCCGTTTTTGCGGTTGGGCGCTTCTTCCTGGCTCAGGTGGCTGTCGAGCTCGGCCTGCATGGCCGCCTCGGTGAGCTGCTTGATCAGAGGGGTAAGAACGCCATCCTTGCCGGTGAGGTCCTGGCCTTCACACAGCGCAGCGATGGCGGCTTCCATATCGAAAGTCGGTGTTGGTTTTGGCATGGGTCATTCCTTTTTTGTCGTAGGATAAAGAAATGACACAGAATTCTGAACACTACCTTAGCCCTATATCGATATTGCCAAAATGATGCTCGTTGCTGTCGCGACTGGGATCGAAAAGATCGTCGTCTTCGTGCTCCACCAATCGGAGTTTTCGTTCATGCACGATAATGTATTGGTATTTGAAGCTGGCGCCGAAATTGAAACCCTTTAGCCAGTTGACGTTGAAGCGTTTCATTAAAGCCAGATCGATTACCGCTACACCGGCGGTTTCTATCGTGGATTCCAGATCGGCTGGCATGAGACCCGCGGTCATCGTTGCCAATTGCAGTCGCTGTTCGTCCTCGGGGTCGTAGACAAAGGTGCCGGCGAATCGCCCTTGGCCACAAGCACACAGGTGCCAACCTTCTGGTAGCAATGGCGCATCAAATAGTACCGCGAAATTAGCTCGACCCGTAGCGAATTGACCATCCAGCTCTTTCATCTCCGCGATAAGAGAGTCGGTTTCGAAGTCGAGTAATAACACACCGGATTCGGAACGATCACCGAGCCCTCTTGCTTGTTCAGCTAAATCCAGCACTTCACTCAGGAATCTGTCATTGTCAGTAATGCGAACACGCCCTGTAATGCCCAGTAATGGCGGGCTATCGCTCTGTTTATCCGGTAAAAGTGACGGGGAAAACGCTGCCTCTACTAATTGCGCCTGTTGGGCGATTGCGACAGGCACTTGCGTACTTAGCCAGATGCAAGTAACCAGGATGATAAATGGATGTTTCACGCACGCTTCCTTAGCGCTACGCTTTTAAATTTTCTTAGCGATCGTGCGGCATCGTCCGCGATCACATAGGCGGCTGGTAAAACCAGAAGCGTGAGAATTGTCGACGAAGACATACCACCGATGACAAGAAAACCGACTGGATTACGGAGTTCAGAGCCGTCGCTATTCGCTAACGCCACAGGCACCATGCCCAAGACAGTGGACAAAGCAGTCATTAGTACTGGCCGTAGTCGCTGAGGGCCTGCACTCAACACCGCGTCCCTCGACGCTTTCCCTGCCTCGCGGAACTGATTTGCAAGGTCTACAAGCAGGATGCCATTTTTCATGACAAGCCCCATGAGCGCAATGAGTGCAATCTGAACAAAAATGTTCAAAGGTTGATTGAAAAAATAGAGCATTGAGAAAGCGCCTATAAAAGAGAGGGGAGCCGTGACCATGACAATTAGGGGCTGCACAAAGCTGTTAAATAAGCTCGCCAGGATCATGTAAAGCGACACGAGGGCTAAAACGAAGGCGAAAATAATCGCGTCTGTGCTGTCCTGCATGCGTCGGGCTTGACCAAGGTATAGGCCGGAATAACCTTCGGGCAGGCCGACCTCAGCGACGATGCGGTCTAGCTCCTCTGTTGCAGTCCCGAGCGCAACGCCAGGCTTTGTGTTGGCGAAAATACCAATTTTTCGGGATCGAGACTGGCGCTCAATCTGGGCTGGGCCTGAAGCAAAGCGAAGGTCGGCCACATTGGCAAAATCAATGAGCGATCTGTCCGACGCCCGCGATTGAATGAGCTCGACCCAGCGCATGTCAGCGCGGTCGTCTTCCTCCATCTGGGCGCGCACCTCGATCCTTTCTCCATTTTCCTCATAGGAAGTGACCTCTATCCCGCCCAGCATAATACGCGCGTTGTTGGCAAGGCTTTTGATCGAGACGCCTAAATCTGCCGCTTTGGCACGATCGACATCAATTTGTAGTTCTGGGCGGCCAATTTTGTACGTAGAGTGTATATCCGCATAAATGCCGGTTTCTCGCATACGTCGCATGACCTCGTCGGTAATCCGTTCAAGCTCCCCCAGATCTGAACCGGTCAACGCATATTCCATATCAAAGGACGTAAGACCGCCACCGGTCATGATGGGCATTTCAGAAACAGAGATCGTTTTGGCCTCGGGTATAACCTTGTAGAGCACCTGGCGCGCTTCGGCCATAACGTCAAATTGATCCGATAAGCGATCTTTTTTGTGGACAAGTTTGAGAAAATAACTAATCTCGTTCACCCGCTCGGTCTGGTTGCCGCCGACGGTGAAGAATACGTTATCAACGTGTTTTATTTTTGCGAGCTCAGCGGCAGCGCGCTTCGCAAGCTCTCGTGACTGGGATATGCCTGCGCCTTGCTCCAATTCAACGTCGGCGATGAACTCTGACCTGTCAAGCGAAGGGATAAAATCGATGGCCAAGCGTTGAGCGACGAGCACGCCAATCACCACGGAACCCAGCGCGGCCGCGACCACAAAATAGCGATAGCGAATGGAAATGCTCAGCATTCGGCTATACCAGTTTTCCAGGCGCGATAGAGCCCGATCGATTAGGGAGCTAATTGCGCCTTTGTGCGCTTGTGGTTTTAAAATTCGAGCACACAGCGCAGGTGTGAGCGTGAGCGACACGAGCAGCGACACTCCAATGGAAAACACTACCGTTAATCCATATTCACGGAAAAAACGGCCAATCACCCCTTCCATAAAAGCGATGGGCACGTAAACCGCCATGATTGCTACTGTCGCTGCAATGACCGCACCGCCCACCCGATCGACGCCGTGGGAGGCTGCGTTCGCCGGGCTCATGCCGCCTTCTATTTCCCGCTGAATACTTTCTAGCACAACAATGGCATCGTCCACCAGAAGACCGATGGCCATGGCGAGGGCAATCAGCGTCATCATGTTGATGGTGAAGTCTGCGGTATAGAAGGCAAAAAAAGTAGCAATTAAAGCACATGGCATGGCGATAGAGACAATCAGCGTTGCCCCTATACTGAGGAGAAAGAACCAGGTGACGATAGCTACGAGACCGATGGCAAATATCATGTCCGCAAATGTGTCTCGAATGCCGGCCTCGGTGAAGAGAGATGCATCTTGAGCTGTGACGATAGTTGTTCCCTCTGGCGCTAAAGCCCGCACCTCATCGAGTGCCTCTTTTACGGCGTTGGCGACTTCGACGACGTTTGTGCCAGATTGCCTGCGAATATCAAGGGAAATACCGGTGCGACCGTCTAGCTCCGCGTAGGTGCGCTCGTCTTCCAGCCCATCCTCGATGCGAGACACGTCACCGAGCATTACAGGCGCTTGGCGGTCAAAGGCGATGATGAGCTCTTCGAATTCTCGGATTGAACCGACCTCGCCTTTTGTTTTAACGCCGAATTCACGATCTTTCATCTTGGTTTCCATGCGGCCGCCCGGTACGTCCACATGTTCTCGCTTTATAGCCTGAACTACTTCATCGGCGGTTAGACCATAAGCGCGCAGGCGTTCTGCATTTAGCCAAATTCGTATTTGCCGTTCACGTCCACCAACGACTGTTACAGTTCCGACGCCAGTGACGCGTTGGAGGCGATTCTTAACGGTGTCTTCTGCAAACACAGTCAGTTCGCTGATTGGCACTGTGCTCGCAATCATGACGGACAAAATAGGTGCGGATGCAGGGTCGACTTTCTCAACAATGGGTGGTTCGATGTCTAAGGGCAAGTTACGCCGTGCAACGTCAAGCTTGTCCCGAACGTCCTGGACCTTAACATCGAGGTTGTCCCCCATCTCAAATTCGAGAAAGACCTGTGACAGTCCTTCTGAGCTTACAGAACGGAGGAGTTTGAGGCCCGCTATGGTGTTTACAGCTTCTTCAATGACATCAGTGACTTCGGTCTCAATAGTTTCCGGCGATGCCCCCTTGAGCGCTGTGGTTACAGATACATAGGGTATATCCAGTTCAGGAAAAAAATTAACGCCCAAGCGCAATAGCGATATCGATCCCAGTACAACCAATGCACCGATTAGCATGGTTGCAAAGACCGGTCGTCGGATAGAGAGATCGGAAATCCACATCAGTTTCCCAATCCTTCTTGTCTGGTCATGACGACATCGTCAGAAACGTCAATAAGGTGCGAGCGCGGCAATACGCGCATGCCGGCCTCCAGTCCACTAAGCACCTCAACGGAATCAGTGTTGTGGTCACGTATTGTTAGATGGCGTCTTTTTTCCTTGCCGTCTTCGTAGAGCAAGACATAGGGGTCGTTGGGTGGGCCACGCAATAAAGAGCGGGGGAGGAGAACGACTTTGTGCGGCTTGGGAAAAATCTCGGCTCGCGCGAAAAGGCCCGGTTTGATTTTGTAGCCGTCATTGGTGATAACTGAACGTGCGTCAATCGACCGAGAGGCTATATCGATTCGGTCGTTAATAATGTGAATCTCAGATTCAATTACATCCGGTATACCATCGATACGGATTTCGACTTTCGTGCCTAACGTGATTTCGGGTAAGTACTTGGCAGCTATACTCCAGATGGCTACGACAGGATCAGCCTTTTTTACCTGGACTACGGCCGAGTTTCCCATGCCAGAGGCTCGGCTTGAGATGAAAACGCCTTCGTCCACAAACCGTTCGGTGATTACGCCGGTGTAGGGCGCGCGGGCAATAGCATCTTCAAGACTCTGTTCGACCTGGGCGAGTTTTGACTTTGTAATATCGACACGGGCTCTTGCAGTTTCTAAAGCGGCGGCCGAGGTGTCAAATTGCGCTGCTGAAGCTACTCCCTTGTTGCGCAGATTGGAGACCCGATTAAATTCAATCTTTGCCTTTCGAAATTCGGCCGCGTATAGGGCGGATGAAGCAGCGAGTTCCTGCTTTTGTAACCTGAGTACGACGTCTCGCGTTCGAAACAAGGCGTCGCCAGCTTTCACTCGATCGCCAACGCGCACATAGATTTCCTCAATCGTCCCTTCGATCTTGGGGCCAATATTGCTGGATTTTGCAGCCATTATCGTACCGGTTGCCAAAATGGGTTTTACAACGTTTTCAGTAGTGACGATATGTAAGGCGAATTGGGATGGTTGAGAGTGCTCGGATGGCGGTGCTTGCTCAGTAATTTCGTTCTCTGCCGATGCAAATGCTTTGCCACTATGAAAAGCGGCGATCAGTGGCAGCGACACAAGAAAAATCGATTTGCTGATAAGGCGCAATGGAATACCCTCTTGCAATAAGGCGTTGTACATACTATAAGTATACATAACATATGTAAACAGAGGTTATTCCATGAAGCGAGAGGACTTGGAGTGGAATTTAGGGTACCTGCTAGACGATGCAGCGCGGCTGATGAGGCGGGCCTTCGATGCGCGAATCAGACACTTGGGTTTGACGCGAGCACAGTGGTTTGTGCTTGCACAGCTTTATCGGGAAGATGGGTACACCCAGACTAATCTTGCGAAATTGGCGGATATGGACAGGGCCACGCTGGGCAAAGTTGTCGACCGCCTCCAGGAAAAGGGCTTAATTGAGCGACGTCCACACCCTGAAGACAGACGGGCCAATCTTATCTACATCACAAAAGCATTTGATCGGCTGGTCGCGCCAATGCGTGCAGAATCAATACGACTCTACTCCGACGCCCTGCGCGGGCTTAGTGTCAAGCAGTGCGAGCAATTTACCGCTATGTTAGCCAAGGTCCGCGAAAATTTAATCGGTAAGGCAGAGATTGAAAATGATGGGGTTAGCGAAATGGGTTCGTATATGCCACGTATGGTCGGCGTCCGTGAGCTTACCTGATTGCAGGTTCGGGCAGACAGAGAAGATGCAATAACTTTTAGTAATAATTATTTCCGCTACGCTGTGACTTGCGTGCAGCTGCCGATGCTATGCCAGGCATGCCTCGAGCATCCGGAGCCTTATTAAATATCTAAATGAGGAAAATATGGTGTTTGAGCAAGGAAAAACTGGTATTGGCAGCACTGAAAAGTTATTTGATATGTTCTTCACGCATATTGGTACGCATCGTGACCTTGGATTGACGCTCCAGAATATAGAGGGAGATATCGCTAAAATTCATCTTCCTTTTCAGAGTAAGCATGCTGACTCAATAGAAAATGGCAGTCTTCATACAACCGCAATAGCGACGGCCATAGATAGCGCCTGCGGCTGTGCGGTGATGCTTCATCTCGGCAAGCCGGCAGCCATCGCGACCGTGAATCTAAGAATCGATTACATGCGCAAACCTGAGCCTGGGCGGGGCTTGGTTATCGAAGCTAGTTGCTATCAATATGCGGAGGATTTTATCTATGTTGGTGCGGCGGCTTATCAGGTAAATTCAAAAATAATGTGCTGCAACGCTGTTGGCATATTTAAATCTGACACGCCGGGCCCCGTGCTTGGCATGGAAATACAGTAGGCACGCCGAATGATAAACCAAAAGCTTATCGATTTTCTTGAAGAAACGCCTTATGCCCGTAACTACGGGACCGAAATAATTACTTCAATACCAGAGACGGAGTGCGTAACCCGGTGGCAGAATATTTTTACGGGTAACCCACTTTTGCGTGCCTGGCACGGAGGCGTAGTTTCAGGTGTTCTTGAGCTGACCGGGACGCTCGCCGTCATAAATTCTGCCAAGACTAAAGAGTGCGCATTGCTTTCTATAAACACGAGCTACCTTCGTCCTGCCTTAGGTGATAAAAGTTTGTTTAGCCGCGCCACTGTCGTTCGAAGCGGAAAACGTGTTCATACGGTCAGCGCTGTTGTGTGGCAAAACTCTCCGGATGAACCAACAGCAATCGCATCATTAACGTTCGCAGGAAAGTAGTAACTCATGGTCTGCAGAAAGTCCGGGGCATCCACTTCAATTGCAATCCCGATTGAGGATTTTTATAAGAGTTGCCCTAAGCGTTCACCAAAACTGCTTTTGTCGTCATGACAAAGCGTGATCTTTACTGACTGAGTAAACACATCTCGCCACACCCTTCATATCACAAGTATCCATCTTTAGATCAAATGCCTCTATTTTTTTTCGAGGTGCCTGTTGCTAGATTACCCAAGTGAAAAGGCCAACACTTTGGGGGCGCGAGCTAAAAGCGCATGGCCAAAATTCATTTCCCATGCTGGTTCCCAATAATACCGTTGATCCTGCGCAGTACGCGCAACAGTTGAGGACGAAAGTCCCGCTTGTATTGGACCCACAAGTCCAATCATTGGGCTGTCACCAATTACGGGAAAACGGAAAGTTCGTAGGACGACCCGGTGAACTGTTCTCTTTCAGCGGGCCAGAAGGCGATTTTTAAGCAGAGGGCCGCAGCTAATTTTTTATGTGTCCACACAACCGTGTCGACACCCCCAGACAGGTGAAGAATTCTATTATGAGCGTTGCCGAATTGGACAACTACAAGCAGGCCGCGGACAACCACGACCTGAAACACATTCCAGGCTCCTTTGGCCTTCCCGTTATAGGGCACTTCTTCGAGATGGTGACGGATCTTTACGGCACCATCGACCGACAGTATTGCCGCTACGGGCCAGTATCGCGGCTAGGAGTGGCGTACCTCAAGGGAGTGCTGCTGATCGGGCCGGATCTCTACGGGGAGGTTTACCTCGACAAGGATAAGAATTTTTCCGCTGAGATGGGGTACGCGCGCACTCTGGGTCGCTTCTACAAAGGAGCGCTGCTGCTGCGGGACCACGGCGAGCATCGCTTCCAGCGCCGCATTATGCAGAGCGCGTTCAAGACCGAAGCCATGCGCGGCTACTTCGGCACTATGGGGCCTATGCTCAAGGAGGCTGTGGAAGGCTGGGACGGTCGCGAAGACTTCCTGTTTTTCCCAGCCATAAAACAGGCCCTGTTGGACGTGGCCGCTACAATTTTTGTCGGGCTGGACAAGGGCGATGATCGCGCCGCCAATTTGAATCATGCCTTCCTGGACATCGCCAATGGCCTGCTGGGGTTTTTCGCCAAGGAAATACCCGGCACTAAATACGCCAGGGGTAAAAAGGCCCAGCGCCATTTGCAGGAGTTCTTCGGTTCGTTGATCGAGGAGCGACGCCGCGGCAAAGGCATCGATACCTTCAGTTACTTCACCCGGGAAACCACTGAGGACGGTGAATACTTCAGCGACGAAGACATTATCGCGCACATGAGCTTCCTGCTCTTCGCTGCGCACGACACCACTACCAGTGCCCTTAGTCACTTGATGCTGCATCTCGGGGAGAATCCCGAGTGGCAGCAGCGCTTGCGCGAGGAAGCGGCGTCGATCGACAAGGACTTTCTGGATTACGACGATCTCGAAAAGATGCCACTGGCCGACGCGGCGGTGAAGGAAACCCTGCGACTGCATCCCTCAGCGATGGTGGCGCAGCGGAGAACAATTCGCGACTGCGAACTCGGCGGTTACCGCATCCCTGCCAACACCCTTCTGCTTCTGGTGCCCCAGTATACCCACTGTAGTGGCTTAATGAATCCGGACACCCAATAAGGCGTTAGAATAGCGCCAGCA
>NZ_CAXBHN010000040.1:0-9660 GCF_963975605.1 uncultured Zhongshania sp.
CACCAAGACTACTACTCTAAAATTGGATGGAAAGGTGAGTTGGCCGGACGCTTACGTTAGACCGGCAATTAAAGCAAGCAAAGCCAATCCCAAAGACGACGCCATCTCCAGCTTCATCGAAGACGGCTACTCCAATGTCGCCATCATCATTGAATGCCTCACCTACGGCTCTGCAGGCATGCTAACTACCCGCGAATTTATCACCATGACCTCATGGTATTTATTTGAAAATCAGCCACTGCGTGAGCGTTTCTTAGCGGGAAATGAGAAAGAGCAACTCGCTATTTTAATGGAACTTTTGCGACTCGAACCGATTGCCGCAAAACTTATGCGCCGCGTCGATGAAGAAGTAGAAGGCCTGTCCGAACAACCACTTCCAGCCGGCGAAAAATACGACATTGATATTCGCAACTTAAATATCCACGAGGGTTTAGTAGACGAATGCCCGTTTGCAATAGACCCCGACAGAGCGCAGCGTCAAAATGATTCCGGAAAATATTTCAGCTTTGGCGATGGCCCCCATGGCTGCCCGGGATCACAAGTTGCCCTACATGAAACACGTATATTTTTAGAGCAACTTTTCAAAATTCCGAGAATAAAATTAGACAGCGCGCCGATCATAACCTGGAATGACATGGTGCACGGCTACGAGTTACGAGAAGCACTGATTTCTTGCGACAAAGTCAGCTGATTTATTTCTGATTAGTACATTGAGGCTGCCGCGATAGAGGCTTCGATGTCTGATGGGCTAGCCATCGGTCGAAACCCTTTGCGCCACGCCGAACTGGGCGGCGCGTGCTTCTAGCGTCGGACGTCCGACGTAAAAGCATTCGCTGTCGCTCATCTGGATCCCCGATCGGGGTCGAGGAAGACGGAGTGAGGTGATGTCATCCTCAACGAACCACCGCCGTCATCCTCAACGACCCACCACCCTCATCCTCAACGCTCCACCGCCATCATCGTCAACTCGATTGAGTATCCAGTCACTTTGGAACTCGTAACACGCTGAACTGGGCGGCGCGTACTTCAAGCGTCAGACGTCCGACGCTAACGGCATTCGCTGTCGCTCATCTGGATCCCCGATCGGGGTCGGGGATGACGTAGTATGGTGTTGTTATCGTCAACTCGATTGAGATCCAGTCGCTTTGGAATTCGCAACACGCCGAACTGGGCGGCACGCACTTCAAGCGCCAGACGTCCGACGCTAACGGCATTCGCTGATCTGGATCCCCGATCGGGGTCGGGGATGACGTAGTATTGAAAGGTCGGGGATGACGTGGTTTTTAAAGGTCGAGGAAGACGGAGTGTGGTGTTGTTATCTTCAACTCGATTGAGATCCAGTCGCTTCGAAATTCGTGCCACGCCGAACTGGGCGGCGCGTACTTCAAGCGTCGAACGCTAAAGACTTACACTTACGCTCACCTAGATACTCGGTCGTGGCCGAGTACCGAGTATGACGGTGCCTGCGTTCGCAGTGCGGGCTCCCACAACCGTCATCCCCGACCCCGATCGGGGATCCAGAGTGAGCGGGATATGAGCTATTTCGCTGCCTGAGAAAAGCAAAGGCATTCGCTGTACTCACCGTCGGCATACTCGGTCGCTACCGAGTATGCCGATGTTTGGGTTTTAGCCGGCTTAATCCAAACCACCCATACACATGTACTTCACCAATTGGTATTCATCAATACCGTAGTGTGAACCTTCGCGGCCAAAGCCCGACTGTTTTACACCACCAAACGGCGCTACTTCATTCGAGATCAAGCCGGTATTGATCCCGACCATACCGTATTCCAAAGCCTCGGCGACTTTCCAAACGCGGCCAATATCGCGGCTGTAGAAATAGCTGGCCAAACCGAACTCGGTATCGTTGGCTAGCTTGATGACTTCCTCATCGCTGTGAAAACGCAATACCGGTGCCACTGGCCCGAAGGTCTCCTCGTGGGCGATACACATTTCTTGGTTTACATCAGCCAACACCGTCGGCTGGAAGAAATTGCCGCCCAGAGCATGGCGCTGCCCGCCACTTAATATTCTCGCGCCCAAGCCCACCGCATTTTCTATATGCTGCTCAACTTTTAACACGGCACCTTCGTCAATTAATGGCCCCTGTGAAACACCCTCATCAATGCCGTTACCGACTTTTAACCCATCTACTGCCTTCGCCAACTTCTCGGTAAACGCGTCATAGACTTTATCGTGAACATATAGGCGATTCGTGCACACACAGGTCTGGCCCGTGTTACGGAATTTGGAGATCATGGCGCCTTCCACTGCGGCATCCAGATCGGCATCCTCAAACACGATAAATGGCGCATTGCCACCCAACTCCAGTGACAGTTTCTTTAACGTAGGGGCACACTGCTCCATGAGTTTCCGCCCGACTTCAGTCGAGCCGGTAAACGACAATTTCCTCACCTTCATACTGCTAGTAAATTCCGCACCGATAACCCGCGACTTACCGGTCAGGATATTGAGTACGCCGGCAGGAATACCCGCCTCTTCCGCCAATACAGCCAAAGCCAAAGCGGTAAACGGTGTCGCATCAGCGGGCCTAACCAGCATCGTGCAGCCCGCCGCCAGTGCCGGCGCCGCCTTTCTGGTGATCATTGCCGCTGGGAAGTTCCACGGGGTAATCGCTGCGCACACACCGACGGGTTCTTTTACCACGATTAAGCGTTTGTCATTTGCAGGACTGGGAATCACATCACCGTAGGTGCGCTTGGCTTCTTCGGAAAACCATTCGATAAACGAGGCCGCGTATTGAACCTCACCCCGCGCTTCGGCAAGGGGTTTACCCTGCTCGGCGGTCATAATTTGGGCAATATCTTCAGCATTGTCTTGAATCAAATTAAACCAGCGACGCAAATACGCAGAGCGCTCTTTAGCTGGCAATTTGCGCCACGGCCCCCAGGCGGCATTTGCGGCATCTATCGCATCGCGAGTTTCAAGGTCGCTAAGGCGCGGAATGGTGCCAAGCAGTTCACCATTGGCGGGGTTGTAAACTTCAGTTGTTTCTCCGGAGGCAGCGTCCAGCCACTGACCATTTACAAAAGCTTGCTGCCGAAATAATTCAGGTCTACTCAGAGATAACATAATTTCAATCCGATTAAGATTCGCAATGGGTTGACGGCGCACGGCCAGTCAAAAAGTGTGTGTGTGGTAAATACAAGCAAGGAGCCTATCTCAGGCTCCTTGCTGTTGTAAACCGCAGCAGTCGATTCTATTCAAAAGCAGACCGACTATTATCCCGCACACTACGCCGCCGGAGGGGCGCCCAGATAGCGGTCTAATTCCAAATGCATATTAATGATCATTTTTTCATGATGAGAGGCAAACCAAACTTGCTTACACCCGACGCGCTGCTACCCCTCACAATCCTACCCACCTTCGCCACTTTTTATACCGACCCACTCAACAGTACCCACCCAGAAGCATCTCCGCTGTATATGGATTACGCTGGCCTACCACCATTATTTTTTATAACCAGCAAAGAAGACACGCTAATGAATGACGCCACTATGATTGCCGAGCGCACTACGAAACTGGCGCGCATACCACCTACCATATTTGGCCAACGCCACCGCACGCCCTCCCCGTTTCTAAGCGTTTCTTTCTGGAGACACGTACGTCGATCAAAGATATGATTCTATTTTCAAAAACCCACTACAAAGAGCTAGATGCTAGATCTACATCGCTAGCGACATCAAAAATACTAGCGAGCGGGAATCAAGACCACATAAACAGATAAAAACTACAAATCATCTTTAAGCATTTTGATCAGATTTGGATAGTGTTTAGGTTTCAATACACCGTTCAAGGTAAGCCGCAACATCTCACGGGAAAAACGCTTTGTCATCGCCGTTCTTTCCTTCTTGGTTTTCGCGTGGGCATTCACCCACACTGGCCACAAGAAATTACCCGCCAACATCAACACCGCAAGCGCTTCTGAATCCACATCGTCGTGACCGTATTCGCCGGCAACCAACGCCTCTATACCCTGCTTATAACGCGCGAAAAATTTATCACCAGATGGGTTCTTTGATGACAGCATTTCAAACAGCCAAATGCGCCCCAACTCAGGGTTTTCTACCGCGAAATTAACCATGCGCTCCATGATTTCAAATACCGGCTGCTCTCGCGCAGGGACTACTTTCTCACTAGAAACCTGCTTGTCGCGAGCGGCAAACGCACCTTCCGACAGCAACTGATCTGCAACCCAGTCAGCGGTTGCATGTAACAAATCTTCGCGGGTATGGAAATGTTGGTATGCAGTACCGCGGTTAACACCTGCTAAATTTGCCACCCTAGAGACACTCAAACCCTCTGGACCGTCTTCTGACAGTACAGTGCGCGCCGCCGTTAGAATAGCGTCTCTGGTTGCCTCGGGGTTGCGAACCCGACGCCTTTCTCCTGTTGCTTTTGTTGCCATACTAATCACCCATGTTGTTAAGCTAATTGTAGCGATTATAGTTAACTAGCATCATGATGTATATTTTCTAGACGCCCAGCATTTCACTTTTACATGGTCTCTGAAACCATAAACTAGTGCACATATCGACACACAAACCTTTTTTACTATCGAACCGAATTTTTATTTACTATTTGCGGAACGCCGACGCAACAACTTCTTTCGAACTTTCCGATAGGGGGGGACTTCCACAAGATTTGTGCGAATGTAGCCGTATTGCCATCTCCATTCTGGTTGCCGCGGCCTCTGCTGGTGCGGTTGCCGGCGGTCTTATTACCGCAGCTTTCATTAGCAGTCACGGCTGGCAAACCATCTTTTTGTACGCGGGCGTCATCACCCTGATTCTGGGTGTGTTGATTCAACTGCTGCTGCCGGAATCCATTGCCTTCACCATTAAACGCCACCCCGAAATAGCACTGGAAAAAGTCAACCGGACACTGTCTTATATCGGCCAGGCGACGGTGACGCATATTCCCCCCGTTAGTGACACAGTAAAATCAGAATCCGCCTCGGTGACATCACTGCTCACCGCCAGTCGCCGCCAGGCTACTCTGCTGTCCTGGAGCGCATTTTTTACCGGCTTTGTCGTGGTTTACTTCATTAGCAGCTGGATGCCCCAGGTATTGAGCAACTCGGGACTGACACAGGAAAAAGCCATACAAGCCACCGCCGCCATCCCCCTTGGCTCAATTGTCGGCACCATGCTGATGGGCTATCTGGGACAAAGAATACCCATCAATAAACTCATCGCCGGCGGCTTTGTGTTCGGAACCGGCTGCATATTTTTGGTAGGCAGCATGAGCAATGATCTCGGCCAAATACCTTACAGCCTTATTTTGACGATGTTGTTTTTTATCGGTATTAGCCTGATGGGCGCGTTCTCGAATCTCTACAATATCGTGATGGTTATTTACCCCGCCCAAATACGCAGCACCGGTTTAGGTTGGGCGGCAGGTCTGGGGCGAGCTGGCGCGGTAATCAGTCCAATACTCGCCGGCCTATTGATGGGGCTTGGCGTATCAATGACCGTACTCTTCACTCTATTTGCTGTCCCCGCCCTGGCTGCCGCAGCCTGCGTTTGGACGATTGAACCCAAAGAATTGCCGTAAAGACACTAATAACACGCTAGCAAAAGTGCGGGTGAAGCCAGGATACTAAACGCGGTTTGATGATGCTCACCTTAGAGAAAAAAATCAAAATGACTCGGCTTATCGCGAGATAAGAGTACAGCTTGGCATACTCAAATATCGCCAACCGTCGATTACTTGCAAATACCTTGCGTATTTCTATAAGCACTCGGCGACATGCCCAGCCAGCGCTTACACGCTCTCGAAAAACTAGAGGTATCCGAAAACCCTAACAAATAGGTTATTTCACTCATCGTATAATCTGCGTCCTGCAAATAATTCAATCCAAGCTGCTTGCGAGTATCGTCCAAAATCGCCGTATAGCTCGTGCCTGCCTCACTCAACTTACGCTGCATATTCCGCGAACTCATATTGATACGCTTCGCGACCTGCTCGTGCGAGGGCTCACCATTACTCAATAATTCCAGTAGGCAAAGATGCACTTTCTGACTGAGCGGATCGCGTGAAACACCGGCCAGCAGTCGCTCAAGTATGGCCTCATTATGCTGGGCCAATTCCTCATTCGCAGTCAGCAAGGTCTGCTCTATGGCATCAATGGCAAAATCCATCGACATCTCTTCTGCCGAAAACTCTACCTCTACCCGAAATATTTTCTCATAAGGTTTGCGCTCCTGCGGTCGCGGCCGAAGTAAACGAACAGCCAAGGGACTAAACTCCCGCCCTGCCAAGGACCTGCACATGCGCAAATTTGTTGCGAGCAGTGCATCCTGCGCAGCAAACGCGGGCTGCTCACCACCCAGTTGTAAAATACGAAAACGATAGCAATTCTCAAGGCGCTCGAATTTTACATCTGCGGCATTGCTCACAATATGAAAGTAGCGAACAAGGCGCTCAAAAACGTCTTTTAACGACTTGCTCGCGATTAATGAATAACCCAAGGCGTGAAACGTAGTCTGCTGAACGAAATTACTTACCGTTAAACCAAAGGCAGGGTCAGCCGTGGCATCAATCGCTATTTCCCACAAGCGAGTAGTTGCCGCCAACGGTACACGCCCGGTGGGGTCTGCCAGTACGTCAGCATCCATACCAGCCTGCTGCAATAGCGCCATACCGTCTAAGCCCTGAGCGTCTAGCGCAAGCTTAATGGTGCGCACCCAGCTACTCAAAGATGAAACGTGTGCGGAACTTGCTTTCATTGAATTGGCATCTTAAGTCAGAATCTTGGCGCCCGAAGCCCTGCGCCTGTCAATCGCATTAAATATGCTAGACGTGAACAAATACTAGGCGACGATATGATGATTAAGCAAAACAGAATACCCCAAAGTACAGCGCTAACCAACGAAGAAAAAACAGCCTTCATTCGCAAATCCGTTTTGCAGGCAGGTGACGAGCTTCGCGCTAAACACCGCTGGCTTAAACACCAAGACGCCATTGGCGCCATTATCATGGTGTTGTCACTATTAGGTATGCTTGGCAGCGCCTGGCTCTACTATCAAGAGATAATTAGTTGGTGGCTATGTATTCCATTAGTGGCGCTGTTTGCTTCATTTATTCACGAGCTTGAACACGACCTGATTCACACCATCTATTTCCGCAAAAACCCCAAGATCAATCGCATGATGTTAATCATCGGCTGGATTGCTCGCCCAAGCACTATTAATCCACTAGTGAGGAGACGCCTGCACCTTCATCACCACAAACATTCCGGCACCGAATCTGACTTAGAAGAGCGCGGAATCACCAACGGTGAACACTGGAATATGAAGCGCCTTATCATGACAGGTGACAACAAACTCGCCACCAAGCTGCGGACAAAATCCATTCACGAAGCAGCTTATGCTTACATTGTTGCCCAGAAGCCAAGCGATGATGCGGAGTTAAAAAAACTTATACATGAGCAGCGCAACGGCTATTTCCCTATCGGAAAAATATACTATTTTGTATGGCATGGATGGCTGATTTTACAAGCCACATTAATACTAGCAACACTCGCAGGCATATCACCAGCACTACCCAGCGCAGTGAATACCGCAATCGACATTCTCAATTTTTTAGCTGTGACCGTCATGCTTCCCTGCTTTCTTCGCACCTTCTGCCTTCACTTTATTAGTTCAAATATGCACTATTACGGCGACGTTGAAGACGGCAATGTCATGCAGCAAACTCAAGTTCTTAATGTGTGGTGGTTATTTCCTCTACAATTATTCTGCTTTAACTTTGGTGCCACCCATGCCATTCACCACTTTGCGGTGCGGGAGCCTTTTTATATTCGCCAGTGGACTTCAAAACAGGCCCACGCAGTGATGCGTGAAATGGGAGTAAGATTTAATGATATTGGCACATTTAAGCGTGCCAATCGCTATACTATGGCGGCTAATCCTGCGGTGGAGTTAAACACTAACAATTAAGATAATTTCAACGCAGTTGCGGACTCGCAGCTGCGTTCTAAGTCCTATAAAACTAAGTCAAAAGCATTCAAAGCACAGTTTCGCGACTCTACTATCAATGCTTCCACGAATTAAAACTCCAACTCCACTCGCGTAAAAAAGGCCTACACCTGATTTTTGGGTTCTCACCTTGACGAGGAGTTATATAGTATTCGGTATGAGAAAATTAAAGAGGAAATAAAGGCAATGCCGGACGAGATGTCTAACACTGCCTTATTTATGAGGAAAGGTTTATCTAAGTCCTCGGTCAAGAGCTCGACATTGACGAGCTAGCTGGCTAATTCGACTCACTCCACACTGGA
This sequence comes from uncultured Zhongshania sp., assembly GCF_963975605.1. Classification (NCBI taxonomy): domain Bacteria; kingdom Pseudomonadati; phylum Pseudomonadota; class Gammaproteobacteria; order Cellvibrionales; family Spongiibacteraceae; genus Zhongshania; species uncultured Zhongshania sp. Next base: position 8,306 of record NZ_CAXBHN010000040.1, read on the forward strand.
TAATCGCAATACCCTTTCGCACCCGGTGTGTAGAGGCTGCTGGGGTCGATATCGGCCAGCGGCAGTCCGTCCTGAAAACGCCGCACCAAATCTGGATTAGCGATAAATGCACGACCAAAGGAAATAGCGACAAGCTGGGGATCAGAGAGAGTCGCTTCGGCCTCGTCTTGATTATAGCTGTCGTTCAATATTAGCGGACCGCTAAAATTGGCTTTGGCCAAGGCTACATTATCCTGAATTTTAGGCATTCTGATCACGTGTAAATACGCCAACCTCAAAGGATCCAAGGCTTTTAATAAGGCAGCAAAGGTCTCTTGATTATCGTCGTCGGCCAAATCATTAAAGGGGTTGCCGGGACAAATCCGCATTCCAACTCGATCTGCACCATCAACCGCCGCCATTGCCTCAACCAACTCAAGCACGAATCGCAGACGATTTTGCAGGCTGCCGCCGTATTGGTCGCTACGGTGATTCGTGCCGGTCGACAAAAACTGAGCGGGTAGATAGCCACTTGTGCAGTGCAATTCCACCCCGTCAAAGCCGGCGGCGTATGCGCGGCGCGTAGCGGCCACATAGTCCGCAATGGTGCACTCAATATCAGCCAGGCTCATTGCTTCGGGCACAGTAAAATCCAGCATACCCTGTTCGGTGTAAATCTGGCCTTTAGCGGTGATAGCCGAGGGTGCAAGCGTTCGTGCGACACTGCCATCTGCGGCGGTTTTATTCGCCGGATTAGCGACCCTGCCACAGTGCATCAATTGCAAGACAATCTTGCCGCCTTCACTGTGCACCGCGGCGCAAACCTCCGCCCAAGCTGCCTGCTGGGCATCGTTATACATACCCGGCGTACGACAATAACCTTTGCCTTCGGCACTGGGGTGCGTGCCCTCGGTGATGATTAATCCTGCACCGGCACGCTGACGGTAATATTCCGTCATCAAGTCGTTGGGCATATCGCCGTCGACCTCGGCGCGAGAGCGTGTCATTGGCGCCATAACAACACGGTTAGCGAGTTCTATACGCCCCAGTGTCAGCGGGCTTAATAATTTTGTGTTTTCAGAAACCGACATAGTGCTGCCCTATTAACGCTATATTTAGCGAACGCGAATTTTCGGTGCCGGCGTATCTCGGCGCATGGTTTTCAAAAATGCCTCTAAAGGCGCCGGGCTTGCCACTTCCGGGCTGTCTGCTGGCTGCTCGGCCCAAAACTCTTTCCAGCTCGGGAATAAATCGTGAAACGCGCCATAATACGGTTCGCGTCCAGGCCAGCGCATTTTCATATCGCCGATAGGTGGCTTATTTACTAATAAGGCGGAAATAATCAATACGCTGTGTTAGACTACCGTGCATGGAAA
>NZ_CAXBHN010000041.1:0-8967 GCF_963975605.1 uncultured Zhongshania sp.
CTTCCGACTTCCGACTTCCGACTTCCGACTTCCGACTTCCGACTTCCGACTTCCGCCCCCACCTTGTTTTCCCTAATACGGTCTAATTTTTTAAACCTGCTGCGCCATTCGGATGAGGCGGCGGATTTTACTTTGTATTATTGTCAACCGATCCACGTTTGCGCACGTATCCTTGAGCAAACGCCAAGACAATAACGACGGGAAAGGACGTAGCAATGAAATTCGCTTATCACCACAGTATGTGCCCCGCGGAGCAGTATCTGCCTTTGACGCTAGAGGCAGAGAAGTTGGGCTTCGATACCATTACGATGCCAGACAGCATTTGTTATCCCAAAGAGGGGAGTTCTAAATACCCCTACAACAGTGATGGCAGCCGCGAATTTTTGGATGGTGTTCCGTTTATCGAGCCCTTTTTGCTAACGGCTCATTTGGCGGCATTGACCAGTAAAGTTCGTTTTACCACATCGGTGCACAAGCTTGCCGTTCACGAGCCAGCTTTAATTGCTAAGACATTGTCTAGCCTCGCCATTCTTACCGGAAATCGCTTTGGTTACGGTGTGGGAATCAGCCCCTGGTCAGAAGATTTTGAAGTGACGAATGTCGCCTGGGAAAAGCGCGGCAAGCGTATGGACGAAATGATCGAAATCATTAACGGCCTTATGTCAGGGGAGTACTTTGGCTATAAGGGCGAAATGTTCGATATGCCCGAGATTAAAATTTGCCCCGTGCCGAGCGTAAGACCGCCCATTTTGGTTGGCGGACATTCTGTGCCAGCATTGCGCCGTGCGGCCCGTTTGGGTGACGGTTGGATCGCCGCTGGTGGCGAGCTGGATTCCATCAAAGGTATGGTCGATAAAATTAATGAATTCCGCAAAGAATTCGGTCGTGACCACCTGCCTTTTGAATTCCATGCGATGACGGCAGAAGCCTACTCTGCGGATGGCATAAAGCGCCTTGAAGATATCGGAATCGACGAAGTGTTAGTTGCTTTTCGCGATGTATACGCATCAGAAGCGGATGATAAAACTGTGGAAGAAAAGGTCGGCATGATGTCGTGGTATGCCAACGAAGTGATCGCCAAGTCTCGTTAATTGCTTTGATTGTGCAGACGCCCGTGTTGAGCGGGCGTTTTTTATTAGATGAATCATTCAGATAATATTGATGCTCGGTGTTAGTCGGGTATTTGAAGCCTCTTTTTTGCCATCCTAAAAATCACAGTGAGTTGAGCTTAGTCAGGGCGACCCTAAATTCCGCACACTTCGTAGCTAACCCAATCTCAGCTATTGTCATCCCCGACCCTCCAAACTCCGCCATACCAGAGCCTTCAAGACCACGTCATACCCGACCCCGATCTGGGATCCAGTTGAGCGAGAGCGAATGCCTTTGGTTTCAGCGACGTATGGTGGTGCTCAGAGTCCGAGGTTTATGGATCCTCAATCGAGTTGAGGATGACGGTTGGGTGAGTAGAGGATGACCGCACTTTATCTCGTCATCCCCGACCGCGATCGGGGATCCAGATGAGCGTGAGCGAATGCCTTTCAATTCTGCAAATCTACCTTATAATTCTCGACTTCCGACTTCCGACTTCCGACTTCCGACTTCCGACTTCCGACTTCTTCCTTTCTAGCTCGCCTTCGGCTTTAGCAGTTCTAGCAGCTGAAATAGGTATTCGGCTTTTTCTTCGCGCTCATTGAAGGGGCACATGAGCAGGTTTTTGGCCATGCCGTTAACGAGGTCGAAGGCGATGCTGGTGATTTCTTTGGCGCTTATCGCTGTAGTGACATGACCTTTGTTTTGCATGTCGCTGATCATAGTCGCCATTATGTCTCTGAATTGGCTATTCTTTTCTCGCTCTGCTTGCAAGCTGGCGTCGTGGGTCAGTGCAAAGGTGTGGAGGTTGAGACGGACGCGCCATTCAAGGTCTGATTCCGCATCTAGCGGTAAGCCGGCCTTAATTACGGGGTAGAAAGACTCGATACTGGGGCTTTCGTCGGCGATCGCTTCTTGCATGCGCAGGTCGATGCGCTGATCAGCCCAGCGGAATGCGGCGATGACGATTTCTTCCTTGCTGCTGAAGTAATGTGACAAAACGCCAATAGAACAGCCAAGCTCCTTGGCCAGTGCGCGGGTAGTGAGCGCTTCCAAACCCTTGTTTGCTATCAGGCTGGCGGCGGCGCAAGCTACTTCTTCGCGACGGTTGTCGTGGTCTACTTTCCTCAATTTTCGTACCTTATTATCGGTGGTGTGGCGCAGTGCTTCGTTGTCATAGGCCAATAATATACCGAAGATGACCAATATTTCATATCGGACGCTTGATATGTATGTTGCCCGAGCCTATGATTGTTCCAAATAATGAATTTCATCGAACCCTACGGAGGGCCGATTATGACCACGGCAGCAAATCCAGATTACAAATCCGCCAAGAACAATGAAAACCTTGATCATATTCCGGGCTCATTTGGTCTGCCAATTATTGGCCAGACGTTCCAGTTGGTGAATGACCTTTACGGCACCATCGACAATCAGTATAAAAAATTCGGCAATGTTAGCCGCTTTGGTTTAGCGGGTTTCCGCGGTGCCTTATTGATTGGCCCAGACCTCTACAAAGAAGTTTATCTGGATAAAGATAAAAACTTCTCTGCTGAGATGGGTTATATGGGATCGCTAGGGCGTTTTTATAAGGGCGCCTTGTTACTGCGAGATCACGAAGAGCATAAATTCCAGCGTCGTATGATGCAGTCTGCATTTAAGAACGATGCGATGAAAGGCTACATTGGCACAATGGGGCCGATGATTGCGGAAGGTATTTCTGACTGGGGCGAGCAGGGCAATTTATTATTTTTCCCTGCTATTAAACAAATTTTATTGGATGTCGCCGCGAAGATTTTTGTTGGTCTGGAAGAGAGTGACGAGCGGGCAGCCAAGTTAAATAAAGCATTTTTGGATATTGCCAATGGCTTGATGGGCATCATCACTAAAGAGCTTCCTGGCACTAAATACCGCAAAGGTAAAATTGGCGAGCGCTATTTACACCAGTTTTTTGGTAGCTTGATTGCAGATCGCCGCGCTGGCGATGGCACAGATACCTTCAGTTATTTTTGCCGTGAAAAAACCGAAGACGACGAGTATTTTTCTGACGACGATATTATCGCGCACATGGGCTTCTTGCTGTTTGCAGCCCATGACACGACCACAAGTGCACTGACTCACATGCTTTATCACTTGGGTCAAAACCAAGAGCTACAACAGCGCTTGCGCGACGAAGCAATGTCTATCGATAAACCGTTTTTAGATTACGAAGATCTTGAGAAAATGCCGTTGATGGAAGTGGCGGTGAAGGAAGCGTTGCGTCTACATCCCTCGGTTATGATGATGCAGCGCCGGACTATCAACGAGTGCGAGTTGGGTGGTTATACACTTCCACCAAACACCATTCTGTTTATGGCACCGCAGCACACCCACCGTATGGCGGAGTACTGGGATGAGCCAGAAAAATTCGATATTGATCGCTGGTTAGAGCCGCGCAATGAGCACAAACGCCACACCTTTAGCTTTGTCGGTTTTGGTGGCGGTGCGCATAAGTGCATTGGAATGCACTTTGCGCTTATGCAGGTTAAGAACTTTATGCATCAGTTCTTGCGTCAATACGAATTCCGTATGGCTGATAATTTCAGCGGCAAAATGCAGACCGTACCGCTTCCTAAGCCTCTCGATGATTTGCCAATCGTTGTGAAGCGCCTTGCCTGAAGCGGTCGCTATGTGACCCCCGGCTCCGGTCGGGGGTGACGTTCCGACGGTTTGGCATGGCCCTTTCATCCCGCCCCCCACACTCGGTCATCTCGAACCCTGACCGGGGATACAAGCGCCAGCGAATGCTTTTGGGTTTTGCTTCTGGCTTCTGACACCAGACATCGGTCTAATATTAAGGCTAATGCATTTTGATTCCCGATATCCGGCGGAAATAAAGCGGCGTTCTTTAGTTCTTAAAGCGCCGGTAGTGCGTGCAAATTCCGAGGTATATGGATCCTCAATCGAGTTGAGGATGACGGCTGGGGAAGTTGGACGATGACGGCTGGGGAGTTGAGGATGACGGCGGCGGTGCATTGAGGATCACGGCGGTAATGCGTTTTGGGTGACACCACTGCACTATGTCTTCCGGGATATTTAAAAACCACGTCATCCCGACCCTTAAAAACTACGTCATCCCCGACCCCGATCGGGGATCCAGATGAGCGATAGCGAATGCCTTTGGGTTTTACTTCCGGCTTCGGACATCCGTCTACATTAAGGCGATTGCTTCCGGTTTTACCTCATGCGCCCGACATCAGACCCCGGACATCCCCAAAGCAATGATCTTTTTCGTCACCCTGCGATAAGGGTATTTGAGCGGAGATGTCATCGGCTGGTGCTTCTTCGCGCCGTATAATCTTTAGAGCGTCATCGGAATAATAAAGAGGATTTGGTATGAAACTCGGCTTACATCTCGGTTATTGGCAAAAGCATCCTACGGATCGTTTCCTCGAATTGGCGCAGGCCGCCGAGAACATGGGTTTCGATTCGGTGTTTACGGCAGAAGCCTACGGCTCCGACTGTTTCACGCCGCTGGCAGCTATTGCGGCCACCACAAGTAAAATTCGCTTGTGTACAGGCGTTATGCAATTGTCAGCCCGAACGCCGGTATGTGCGGCGATGACGGCGATGACCCTGGATCACTTATCAAACGGCAGGCTGTGTTTGGGTGTAGGTGTTTCCGGCCCACAGGTGGTGGAAGGTTGGTACGGCCAGCAGTTTAAACGCCCGCTTGAGCGCACCCGCGAGTGGTTGGATATTTTCCAGCAGGCCGTGTCTCGGGAAGCGCCGGTTGAGTTTCATGGTAGCCAATATAATTTACCGTATCAGGGACCTAATAACCTCGGTTTAGGCAAGCCTCTCAAAAGCATTACCCACCCTCTTCGCAAAAAAATACCGGTGTTTTTAGGCGCTGAAGGCCCAAAAAATATTGCGCTTGCCGCGGAGAAGTTTGACGGCTGGATGCCAATTTTTGTATCGCCATATCGCCTGAATATATTCGACGAAAGCCTCGCGAATAAGTCTGACGATTTTGAAATCAATGCGATGGTAAATTGCATCGTTAACGACAATCTCGAAGAGGCACTCTACCCCGGCAAGATGACGATGGCCCTTTACCTCGGCGGCATGGGTGCTCGCCACGATAACTTCCATAAAAACCTAATGGGCAGAATGGGTTTTGGTGATGAGGCCGAGAAGGTTCAGGACTTGTGGTACGAAGGGAAGCATGACGAAGCGATCAAAGCCGTCCCCGATGCCTTAGTTGACGAAATATCTTTGCTTGGGCCTAAAGAGCGTATTCGTGAACGGCTGCAGGACTGGAAAAAGTCAGGCGTGACGACCCTGATGATTGGCCACAGAGATCATTTTGATACCTCCATAGAAACCATGGAATTTATTGCCAACGAAGTCGTATAAGTACAGTATTTACGCTGTTCCCTGCCATGATGCTCGACCTCAAATCTTGTGTCATGGTGGGTATACATAAATTGTTTTGGAATTAAGCTGGTTGGAACAACTAAAAGTCCGAGATATTGCTCTCGGGTTTTACTCCCGGCGTCCGGCACTAGGCCCTCTTGGTAACTAAATCGAATTCCCTATGTTTTTAAGACGCAATGCGTTTCTCGGAGTCTGAGGTCTATGGATCCTCAATCGAGTTGAGGATGACGGTTGGGGCGTTGAGGATGTTAAGTGGGTGTGCATATCGCCGCCATTGAAGGCCTTGAGAATGACTTCGCCTTATCTCGTCATCCCCGACCCTCCGCACTACGTCATCCCCGACCCCGATCGGGGATCCAGATGAGCGATAGCGAATGCTTTTGATTTTCACGTCCGACACCAGACTTCCGCCGTAACTAAGATGAATAGTCTATGCATTTAAGCGACACGGAGGTGGTCTGAGTCTGAGGTCTATGGATCCTCAATCGAGTTGAGGATGACGGCTGGGGAGTTGAGGATGACGGTTGAAGGCCTTGAGAATGACTTCGCCTTATACCGTCATCCCCGGTCCTCCGCACTACGTCATCCCCGACCCCGATCGGGGATCCAAATGAGCGCCAGCGAATACTTTTGACTTTCACGTCCGACGTCTGACGCCAGACTTCTGACCAATACCTCAGCGCGCTTAATCACTAATTTTTTAATATTCCGCAAAACCTAATTTACGCAATTACCGCGTCAAGCAGAAAGGGCTTATGTTCCCCGTCAGCCAGCAGGCTTTGTAATACCGGCATGACTTCTTGCAGTTGGGTGTTTAGCTGCCACGGCGGGTTGATGACAAACATCGCGCTGCCATACATGCCGTGAGTGCCTTGTTCTGCTTGAACACAAAGTTGGGCGTGTAAAAAGTTATTTGGTGATAGGGCTTTTAGGCGACGACCTAAATCTTTGGACTCATCTCGCGGAATGAGTGGGTACCACAGCGCATAAATCCCATTGGGAAAGCGTCGTTGGCTGTCTTTTAACGCTGAGATGACATTGCGGTAGTCGTTTTTATCTTCGTAGGGCGGGTCGATTAATACCAGAGCGCGCTTGCTCGGTGGTGGCAGCAATGCTTTTAAACCCGCGAAGCCATCTGCTTCGTTAATTTGGGCGTGCTGCTTAAAGCGCTTGCTCAAGTTCTGGTGGTCGTTGGGATGTAGCTCAAATAAATGCGCCTTGTCTCGTTCGCGCAATATCGCTAATGCAATGGCTGGTGAGCCGGGATAACCCGCAGCTTCATTGGCACAGCATTGGTCGATGACCTCTAGATACCGTTTTAATGGCGCGGGAAGTTCACTCGCGTTTCGCAGTTTCGCGATGCCGGTTTCAAATTCGCGATTTTGCGCGCTGAAGGCGCTGGCGAAGTGATAAAAGCCGGCGCCAGCGTGGGTGTCGATATAAGAAAGCGCAGTGGTTTTTTGCATCAGGTAGTCGAGGATAAGTACCTCGACCACATGCTTTAACACGTCGGCGTGATTGCCGGCGTGAAAGCCGTGGCGATAACTAAGCATTGCCGAATAGTCCGGTGTGGGCGCCGAGGGAGTTCAGCGCTGATGATAGTCAACGCAAAGCGCGACTTCGTTGGCGGCACCCAAAATAACAGGAACGCGTTGGTGAATATGCTCAGGCTGAATATCTAAAATTTTACCTTCGGGTGTCCATACTTCGCCGCCTGCCTGCTCTACTAAAAAGCCCATCGGGTTGGCTTCGTACATTAGGCGCAGCTTGCCAGCTTGGTCGGGCTTGCGGCTGTCCCAAGGGTAGGTGAATAAACCGCCGCGACACAGAATGCGGTGAACATCAGCCACCATGGCCGCCACCCAGCGCATATTGAAGTCTTTGCCGCGGGGGCCATCTTTACCGGCAATCAGATCGGCAATGTAGCTTTGCATCGGGGCAACCCAGTGGCGCTGATTCGACATATTGATTGAGAATTCTTTGGCGTCGGCGGGAATCGTCACGTCCGCTTCGGTGAGCAGGTAGTTGCCGGTATCTTGATCTAAGGTAAACATCACCACGCCGTTCCCGGTGCTCAGCACCAGCATCACCGATGGACCATACAGCACGTAGCCCGCCGCTCTTTGATGACGCCCTGGTTGCAGAAAGTCCTGCTCAGTTACGACTGCCTCGCCAGTGTGGGGTAGGACTGAAAAGATCGTACCCACCATGCTGTTGATGTCGATATTCGACGAGCCGTCTAAAGGATCGAAAGTGACTAAGTAGCTACCGCTAGTGTGGCAGGGTACTACGTCGGTTTCTTCCTCAGAGGCTAAACCGCGTACCGCCGGCAAGGCGGCAAGGGCCTCTTTGATCATATCGTTAGCAATAACATCTAACTTCTTTTGATCTTCGCCCTGCACGTTCTCGGCGCCAGCTGCACCGAGAATGCCGGCAAGCGCGCCTTTGGCCAGCGCTTTGCTGATATCCGCACTCACATTGGCAAGGCCGAGAATAATGGATTGCAGTTCGGGTGCGACGGTGGCGTCGGCTAAATACTGGGGCAGGTCGATTCTGCTCATGTAATGATAATTCCGTTTAGCGTGGTGATAGCGGTCTATTATGCCATTCGAGGGGGTGAGAAGACAGGCAAGTAACTCGAAGAGGCAGGAATTTGCGTCGAGGATTTTACATGATGCCGTCGAGTGATTTATGGTTAAGAGGCTAATTTCAAAACTGATAAGGAGGTCACAATGAAATTTCGTCTAGCTGTGTTCTTATTTTGTTTCTGTATTTTCCCCGCAGTCCACGCCGCAGGCTGGGAAGCTTGTCGCGCCCGAAAAGTTGAAGCTGTGCGTCTAGAGCAAGCCCTCGGCGACGGTAAAAAATTAAAAGGCTACGCAAGCGGCGCGGCGATGAAAAAAGCCCGTCGCAGCAAAGAAGATTGGATTCGGAAGAACTGCCGATACTACTCGAGTCGCTTAAGAGATGTTGAGCGCGACATGATGTGATGTTGCGGCCGCGGCGTAGCCGTTGCCACGCTGCGGGTCACCGTTTTGTTATTTCCTGCGTCATCCCGGGCAATTTAACACTCCTTCATCCCTGACGCTCTGTACTACGTCATCCCCGACCTCGATCGGGGATCCATTTGAGCGTAAGCGAATGTGTTTAACGTCGGACGTCGGACGTCAGACGTCTGAAGTACGTGCTAGCCAGTTCGGCGCGGCACGAATTCCGAGATGACTGCATCCTCAATCACATTGAGGAAGACGGCTGGGGTATCGGACATGACCGTGGCAAGACGCGCAGAGGATGATGGCACCATACCACGTCATCCCCGACTCTGATTGGGGATCAATGCGAGCGCCAGTGAATGCCTTTTGCGTCGGGCGTCAGACGTCTGACGTAACTGTGTAGTGCTGCATAGCCCCGAGGTTTATGGATCCTCAATCGAGTTGAGGATGACGGTTAGGGGGTTGA
>NZ_CAXBHN010000042.1:0-8821 GCF_963975605.1 uncultured Zhongshania sp.
AAATGTGTTACCTATGTGACTGGGCAAATCTGTAACCCATGTGGGTGTTTGTACAGCGGGCTATGAGCCGTCCTGTGCTCGTAAAAAACGATTAGATTTGACGGGCATAGGTAGTCAGACGTCTGACGCTAAAGGCATTTGCTTCGCTCACCCCGGATACTCGGTCGTGGCCGAGTATGACGATGTAGGGGGGTGAGCAAATGCAGTTTTGGCGTTACGTCAGTGTCATTCTTTCCGGCGCTATTTCTTGAGGATCACAGAAGAGCCGTGACCAAATAAGCCCTGGTTGGCGGTGATACCCACTTTGGGGTTGGCTATCTGCCGCTCGCCCGCTTGACCGCGCAGCTGCCACGTTAACTCGCACACCTGTGCTATTGCCTGCGCCGGTACAGCTTCACCAAAGCAGGCTAAGCCGCCAGATGTATTTACCGGTAGGCGTCCACCCAGTTTGGTGGCGCCTTCGCGAACTAACTGAGCCGCTTCGCCGCGCGGGCACAGCATCAGGTCTTCGTACCAATCTAGCTCCAGCGCCGACGACAAGTCGTACACCTCCGCTAGGCTGACATCTTCCGGCCCAATGCCGGCTTGTTCGTAGGCCTTTTTCGGCAGTGCCGCGCGGAAGCTGTGAGCTTCAACACCAGCAGCGGCGGCTGAATCGGTGGCAATGTCGGGCATTTCAACCACGGCACTGGCAAAACTTGGTGTGACGGTAGACACCGCGGCAACTTTAACTGCGTTGGCTTTACCGATGCGCTTTGCGTATTCCATGCTAGATACAATCATTGCCGCGCCGCCATCAGAGGTTGCGCAAATTTGTAGCAAGCGCAGCGGGTCGGCGACCATGGCGGAGTTTTTAATCTCTTCCATGGTGAATTTCTTTTTATAGCGCGCATTGGGGTTGGTGAAACCGTTTTCGCTATTTTTAATTTTTACCAGTCCAAAGTCTTCCTCGGTGTCGCCGTATAAGTCCATGCGACGACGGGCGTATAGAGCAAAATAACTTGGGTTGGTGATGCCTAAATAGAAGCGCAGCCAATCTGGATCTTCAGGGCGATAGCCCTTGGCCGGTGCCAAAAAGCCCTTTGGCGTGGTGTCGGCGCCAACCACTAAAGCAACCTCACATTCGCCGGCGAGAATCTTTGCTCGCGCAGCCGCCAATGCTTGTGAACCGGAGGCGCAGGCGGCATACGAGGTATTCACCTGAGCGCCTTGCCAGCCTAAAGCTTGGGCGATGGTGGCGCCCGCCACGTAACCGGGGTAGCCGCAGCGCATGGTCGCAGCGCCCGATACAAACTGAACGTCTTGCCAGGGTATACCTGCGTCTTTTAGTGCTTCACGTGCAGCGTAAACGCCGTATTCGCTAAAATTGCGTCCCCATTTACCCCAGGGGTGCATGCCGACGCCCAATACTGCAATATCTTGACTCATTACTACTTCTCCTTGGGCGGTGTTTAGCGCTGTGGCTGCCATTTCCAGGTGACTTTGATGGCGTCGTCATCTTCGTGCAGGGTTTCGAGCACCAGTTCTGCGGTCTGTCCGACTTTCATTTGATCAACATCTACGCCTTTGACTACTTGCCCGAGAATGATCATTTTCTCTTTCTCTAATTCCACCGCCGCGATGGCATACGGAATAAAGGGCTCTTCGGCAACAAACGGCTCCGGTGGCTTGTAGCAAGCATTGGTGTAAGACCAAATTTTGCCCGTACGGCTAAGCTCCACTTCATTGAATGTGGTGCTGTCGCACGCGGGGTTTTTACAAAAGCTCAGCGTTTTAGGAAAGTAGTAAGTCCCGCATTTATCGCAGCAAGCGCCAATAAGATGTGGGGTATCCGTGTCGAGTGTGAACCAGCCCTCTATGGCGGCCTGCACGGGTTTGTTGGTCATTTTAAGTCTCCACCGAATGGACGGGTGATGCCGCAAGTAGGGGTTAGTTAGGCCTGCGAATCTGTCTCATATTAACAGGCAAATCATCGCAAGATCAGTAACTTGGCGCTATCGTCTGAATGGCTGATTACGGCTTGCTAATCACCTGACTGCAATTGTCACTGGGGTGAGTGAATTTGCAATTGTGGTAACTGGGCCAAGGCCTATGATTGGCCTGTAAAGATAAACGATCAATAGTAGGGGACGGAAATGAAAGTTGAGTTTACCGCAGCGCAAGACGCCTTGCGCAAAGAGTTGCGGGCCTATTTTGAAAATTTGATGACCCCAGACTTAAAAGCTGAGTGTGATGAAGCAATGGGCGAGGGTGGCGGACCGCTGTGGCGAGAAGCACTCAAAAAGATGGGTAAAGACGGTTGGATAGGGGTGGGCTGGCCTAAAGAGCTAGGTGGCCGCGGAATGAGCCCTATCGAGCAGTTCATTTTTGTTGAAGAAGTGATGCGGGCGGGCTACCCGTTCCCCTTTCTCACCACGGAATCTGTTGGGCCGCAGCTGGCTGAACATGGTAATGAGCGTCAGAAGCGCGAAATTGTGCCCAAGATCTTAGCGGGTGAGTGTCTTATTGCGATTGGTTATTCAGAGCCGGGCGCAGGCACCGACCTCGCGAGCCTTAAAACTACCGCGGTGAAAGACGGCGACGGTTGGCTCATCAACGGCCAGAAAATGTGGACAAGCCTCGCACATTTTTGTGACTACGTGTGGTTGGCATGCCGCACTGACCCAGATGCAGCCAAACCCCATAAAGGCATTTCCATGTTTATGGTGCCGACCAGCGATCCGGGCTGGAGCTGCAGCGCCGTTCACACTCTAGGTGAAGTGAGAACCAATGCGACCTTCTATGACAATATTCGAGTAGCTGACGACGCCATGGTTGGCGAGTTGCACGGTGGTTGGAAGCTCATTACCAGTCAGTTAAACCGTGAGCGTTTGAGTTTGGTTAACTTTGGTCCAACCGCAGAAATGTTCAACAATATCGTGCGTTGGGCTCAGCAATTGGATTTGCCCACTGGCGGTAAGCTTATTGACGAGCCCTGGGTGCAAATCAATCTTGCCAAGGTGCGGGCGGGTGTAGAGGCCTTAAAACTGGTTTGTTACAAGCAAGCTTGGGCGATGACCGAAGGCAATCTTGAAATGGCAGATGCCTCGGCAGCCAAAGTATATGGCTCGGAATTTTTCATCGAAGTGTATCGTCTCTTGGGCGAGGTGATTGGTGAAGCCTCTCTAATCAGTCGCAGAACCGACGGCGCGAATCCGATTGCATCGCGAATAGAGCGTTTGTATCGCACCGCCTCGATCATCACCTTTGGTGGTGGTACCAATGAAATACAGCGCGACATTATTTCTGCAGCAGGCCTGTGGATGCCGCGTGCATCGCGTTAATTCTGCGAATTACGATATTGAGGATTAGATCATGGATTTCGGATTTTCTGAGCAGCAGCGCGACGTACAGAATTTGGCGCGCCAGATATTGAGTGAGAATGTAAGTGCTGAGAAATTAAGTCAGTACGACGACTATAAAGCAGAGCGCTTTGATCGTGAGCTGTGGCAAAAACTTGCCGAAGCCGGCTTGCTCGGCGTGGCCGTCAGTGAAGAATACGGCGGCATGGGCTTTGGCTTTTTCGAGCTGGGATTATTAGTGGAAGAAGCGGGACGTACCATTGCGCCACTGCCTTTAGTTTCGCATCTGATTTCAGCTGCATTACCCATTCAGCAGTTTGGCAGCACGGCGCAAAAGCAGCAGTGGTTGCCAGGGGTGGCTAGTGGTGAGCTGATGCTTACGGCGGCATTGTGCGAAGCTTATAACGACGACCCTGCACAGCCCTATTTGACGACGGCCAGTGCTGACGGTGATGGTTTGCTCCTTAATGGCGAGAAAACCAATGTGCCGTTTGCGCATATCGCCAATAGAATACTGTTGGCTGCCAGAACCAATGACGGTATCGCCGTTGTATTACTAGACCCCAAAGCAGCGGGTGTAAGTCTTACCGCGCAGCAAGTGACAAGCTATGAGCCGCAATACGTGCTGCACTTAGATAATGTCCGTATTGGCGCTGGCGATATATTAGCAACGGGTAGCGACGGTAGCGCGGCAATGCAGTGGATCGCAGAGCGCAGCACCGTGGCATTATGTGCGCATCAGTTGGGTGCGAGCGACAAAGCCATGCGCATGTCTGCGTCTTACACCGCCGAGCGTAAACAATTTGGTGTATTAATTTCTACCTTTCAAGCAGTGGGTCACCGGGCCGCAAATTGCTTCATTGATGTTGAGTGTCTGCGCTTAAACACATATCAGGCGATTAGTCGCTTAGACGGTGGCTTGGACGCGACAAACGAAGTACAAATCGCCAAAATCTGGGCTGGCGATGTCGGTCACCGCGTCAGCTATGCTGCCCAGCATTTACATGGCGGCACTGGCATCGATAGGGATTACCCGCTTTGGCGTTACTGCACGTGGTTGCGCCACAATGAAATGGCGCTGGGAAGTTCTGCAAAAACCTTAGCAAAGCTAGGTAAGCGTATAGCGGCAGGAGAGGCATTCTGTAGTTAATAGATTAGCCTCTCGCTATTCAGCCGCCTACGGGCGGCTTTTTTGTGGCTGCAATTTAGTGACAGCAGGTCAAAGCTATCTATACTGAGTGCAATAGACTGGGTTTTACTTAACGGTCATGGACAATGGGTGTTAGCATCACGCTCATAGCGTCACTCAAACTCTCTTGAAATCAATAGGATATTATAATGAATCAGCTCCGAATTATCGCCGCATGCCTTTTATTCGGTGCTACTTGCTGTACGGCGAATGCCGCTGAAACAGGAGATATTAAAGGAGAAGTTGGTTTTGTAGACGAGAAAACGGGGGTGACGGTTGAGGCTGTGGAGCAAGGTGAAAAGTCAGGGGAATACCGAGTATTGATCTCGGTGCCGCGCAAAGGTGACTCGCCGGCAATGGAGATCGAGGAAATTCTGGTTACCGCGCCGGAGCTAAAATCAGATGACGACGCCGCAGTTCCGCCACGCTATGAGTTTGTAAAAGATTACAGTGAAGATCGTTACGGTTTTTATGTCTACATTGGTAAAAGTCGCGATTGGCCCTTTCGCATTTACTTCAAAGACCACGACAGCGACGTGCTCCACAATCGCTAAATTGCCCGCAAAACTCCCTAAAAGCGGTGCCAGCAATGTAATATATTCTTAGTGGCCTTTCAGGCAGCTATGGCTGTTATTACAGCTCTCATCATTAGGGGATCTTTGGTATGGAGTGGACGCGCAGCCGCATTGCAGTAAGCGAAGGCATTGAACTGGCCTACGAAGAAATTGGCGCGCCAGATGCCCCCGTCATTTTGCTCATTATGGGATACGCAAGTCAGTTAATTGTGTGGCCGGAATCCTTCTGCCACCGCTTGGCGGATGGCGGCTATCGCGTTATTCGTTTTGATAATCGCGACGTTGGATTATCGACCAAATTGAATGACGCGGCGGTTCCGAATGTTATTGCCCTGCGGCTGCGCCAGCAGCTTAAACTGCCTCTCAAGGTCGCCTACACCTTAGATGATATGACAGCCGATACGGTTGCCTTGCTAGATGCCTTAAGTATTTCCAGTGCTCATATTGTTGGCGCGTCGATGGGCGGTATGATCGCGCAATTGCTCGCTGTAAATTATCCGGAGCGCGTCAACTCCTTGGTGTCATTAATGTCGAGTTCCAGCTACGGGGGAATGAAACCTAAAATACTCTGGCATATATTGAATAAAGCCGCCCCAGATCGCGATGCGCAAATAGCCCATTCATTAAAAACCTGGCAATTAATCTCCAGTCCAGAACTTGGCGACCCAGTGCAACAGCTGCGTGCGCGTATCGAAGCTGCCTATGAGCGCGCTCATTACCCGCCGGGTAAAGCACGGCAAATGGCCGCTATTATGGCCTCGGGCAGTCGCCAGAAAATACTGTCAAAAATAAATGCGCCTACCTTAGTTATTCACGGCGACAAAGATCCTATGCTGCCACTGAAGGGTGCAAGAGATACCGCTGGTCGCATTCCAAACGCGCGCTTGGAATTGGTGGCGGGAATGGGACACGACTTGCCCGAGGCGCTTTTAGAAAAATTGGTGAATTTAATATTGGGGCATGTTGGGGGCAAAACGGCAACAGAGTAAATGCCAGCTGATGCTTTACAGACGTGATGAGCTCTCTTAATAATTAATTTCATTAGCACTTTATCCCTTTTAGATATTTACGATCTGGAGATGTGTCAGTGCACTATTCTGTCTTAATTTTAATAGCTAAATATTAGCGTTCCGATTCTGTCTTGCGTAAAATCGAAGAGATAGTTTTTAGCAAAATTCCCTTATTCTAATTTGGCATCCATCTTCATGGCCAGTGATCAAGCCCTTATCGTTTCGGACGCCAATGAGGCGCCGGACATTCTTCGCAGCCGGTTTCAGGAGTGGGGTTATCTCTACTTCAAACACTATGCGGCCGCCTCAAAATGTGAAGCCTTGCTGAGTGACATCCTCTCTCGCTTATCGCCTCACGTCGCGCTGGATGAATCCCGGCAATTGCCCGTGCTCACCGGTGACGCCTTTGTAGAAACCGATGCCATTTGGGACGAGGTATATCCTAAAATCCAAGCCTTGGAATCTTTTCATGGTTTCTTCCACGATCCTCATCTTCTACAGCTGATGCGCACGGTCAGTAACAGCGAGGTATTTGTATACCCCATGAAGATGGCGCGAATATCAACGCCAAAGAAGGTAGGCTATGAAACCCCACCCCATCAAGATGCTCGCTCTCATGTTGCCCCTAGCACCATGGCGGGTATCTGGGTTGCTCTGCATGATATTTCAACTGAGATGGGGCGCCTCAAAATACTGCCTGCTTCGCATAAACGCGGTATGCGGGAAGTCGTAAAATCTCCTGGTGTCGGCAATGTTCAGTGCGAGATTTACCCAGACGAAACCTCGTGGCATGTGTCTGATGTGAGTCAGGGCGACGTCATTATATTCAATGCGTTTACCGTGCACGCCGCACAACCTAATATCAGTGATTCGGTTGTGCGAATGAGTGTCGATACCCGCTTTTGCGACTACGGCGCCCCGGTATTCTCTAGTAATTTGGAGCCGCATCACGGCTGGCGTATTGATGACTTAAGTTGGTCGCAAATTTATGCAAACTGGCAGAATGCCGACCTGCAATACTACTGGGCTGGCTACCCGAATTTTACATAGGGTAGGGATAATGGCTAATAATAATCAGATTCCGGCGAATGACGCCGCGCAGCTCGTTGAACTCAATATAGCTGGATTGAACGAGCGGATGAGTAAGCGGCTGACAATGAATGTTCACGGCGCAAACGACACCATTATTTCTGAAAAGCTGCGTAATGAGCAGTGCTGGGAACCCTACGAAACCCATCTCGTCGTCACCCACTTTCACCCCGGTGGGGTCTTTCTCGATATCGGTGCCAATATCGGTTACTACACCTTATTGGCCAGCGCGATTGCAGGGCAAGAAGGTCAAGTTATAGCTTACGAGCCGGACGTAGAGAACTTTGCCTTGTTACAGGAAAACGTCAGCCTGAATCAGTTGTACAACGTGGTGCTTCACCCTTTAGCACTTAGTGACCGCAACGAAGACGGCAAGTTGTTTCTGTCGTCTGATAACTTTGGTGACCATCGTATTTATTCGGACGGCGGTGAACGCCATAGCCGTTCTATTCGGCTGGTGCACGGCGATCAACACCTTGAACCCCAAACCCAACATATAGATTTCTTAAAAATAGATACTCAGGGCGCCGAGTATTTTGTGGTAAATGGACTGCGGAATCTTATTGCTGCCAATAGCGCGCACCTTTGTATTATTCTGGAATTTTGCCCTTACGGGATTCGCCATTCGGGAGCTGATGGCCATCAGCTTATCGAATTGCTAGAGAGTTTTGGAATGCAATACCACATTGTTGATCATATCGAACATCGATTGATTCCCGCCCAAGCCAAGCACTTGAGTGACTGGGTTGAGGAGCTGGCGCGAGAGCCAAGCAATGAGGGTTTTATTAACTTACTCGTGACGCCGCGTGGTTATGCTGCCCCGTTTAAGCGACCTGTACCGAAGTCCTAATTTAATTCCCGCTGGTATTTATCTTAAAGCTAAGAATTTGCTCCCCATCACCGTCACTTTGCGAGGGTGCTTGGCCGCCTTTGGGCAGCTGAGATAGGTTCATAGCAGGAATTTTTCGCGCCCAAATAGTAATGAGTCTCATTGTACTCTTGGCTGCAGCAAATCTCCATGATGAAATTGGGGGGGATGAATCTTATTCCAACTATGGTGCTATGAGTGCTAAATGGGATGTTGGCTTGGCGCAGGTACATAGCATCCCTGTGCATTATTGGTCTTTGTGTTGCTATGATTATCCGCTAATGACCTTGCTCTATTTGGTGCTTAATCTATTCTGCGGCGTTTGTGCGCTGGCGAGCTGGGCCAAAATCTGGATACCTTGTTTTTTGCGTATGCCTTGCTTAAATATGGATACTTGCGCTATTTATTTCGGGTCAATAGAGTTGGGGTAAATTTTGTTAGCGCTATTGGCATGAATCGGTGAGGGGACTGTATGGGCGAGAATAGCGATAAAGACGTAATGGTTTACGATAGGTTTTCCTGTGAAAATTGTGCGGATAATGGAAAGCTTGATTTTGATTTTACTATGGCGTTTCAACCAATCGTGAACTGTAGAACAAAAGAAGTGTTCGCATATGAAGCTCTAGTCCGCGGACTCAATAACGAGTCAGCGTTTTCGGTGATGTCTAATTTGAATGATGATAATCGCTATTTATTTGTAAACGCTCAATAAACCCCATCTAATATCGTTGCCGCCTAGAAGCTACTCT
>NZ_CAXBHN010000043.1:0-7257 GCF_963975605.1 uncultured Zhongshania sp.
ATGTGTTACCTATGTGACTGGGCAAATCTGTAACCCATGTGGGTGTTTGTACAAGCGACAGCGAATGCCCTTAGCGTCCGGCGTCCGACGTAAGCACGGCATATGGCAGAGTGGTTCAATGCCCAAAACGACTGGATCCTCAATCGAGTTGAGGATGACGACGGTGGGTCGTTGAGGATGACGGCCTGGCAGATTGAGGTGACGATGGGGGCATTGAGGATGACGGCTTGGCAGTGTTCAGGACAACGGTGGTCGGCGTCCTTGAGCGACGCCGGCAGCGGATAAAATGAAATCGCTGCCTGCGGTAATTATTATAATTTTTTGAATAGCAGTTACGCGTCGACAATACGACTCATGCGATAGTCGTGCTTAACAAAATTAACACCCAGCGAACACTCGGTGCGACGCACCCCCGCAAGGCCGGTAATTTTGCTGTGTAAGAATCGTGCAAGTTCGGCATTGTCTTGTACAAGTGTGATGGCGAGAATATCAAAACGACCCAGCATTTTGCCGACAAAACCGATCTCGGGCACTTCGGCCAGTTTTCGCGCCACGTCGTCGCACTGGGCGCTGCGCTCTACCTCAACCCAAATATAAGCGAGGGTCGGATTGCGCAAGCGGGCGATATTGGTCATGGCGGTAATGCTCACCTGACCTTCGTTTTCCATGCGTTTGATGCGACTGCGCACGGTGCCTTCGGTAATGCCTAAGTCCGCGGCAATTTTGCGATTACTAATGCGCGCGTCTTTGGCGAGGCCATCTAGTATTTTACGGTCTTGATCATCTAACTGTTTTTTTGCCACGGTACTAATTCCTATCCCCGTTATCCCTAAACACCGTACCCAAAGGGCACCCAGTTAGACTGATTTTTTAGCACATCGAGGGCGATAGACGGCTCTAGCTTGCGCACCCCCGGCACACTTCCCAAGCGCACCAGCAGTTCTGACAGATGTTCTTGATCACGGGCAACGGCAAGGGTTTCTATATCGAGGGTGCCCACAACCTGGCACACCGAAAACACTTCGTCGAACTTGGCCAAATCTTCTGCCACCACGTCGGCTGGGCGGCCTTCAACCTGAATGCCCACCGCCAGCATCATGGTGTAGCCAACGGCTTCGTAATCTGTCACCGCGACTACCCGTAAACTGTCGCCCTCTTCCAGGCGCTTTACTCTGGCGCGCACGGTGGCTTCGGTCAGGCCTAATTCATTTGCCAGGGTTTTGTAGGGCATACGACCGTCGCGACGCAGATGCGCCACAATGCGGTGATCTACCTCGTCCATATGCTGGGATGACGCCGGTCGCAGGTGTTCGCCGTCGCTAAACTCTGTCATATCACACTCCGAATTTGCGCAGGCATCAGGCTAGCTTTTGCGCTGCCAAGGCTTTCAACTCAGGTTTAACGACTTTGCCCGAGGCGTTCAGCGGCAGCGCGTCGATAAATTCCACATAAAAAGGCACTTTGTAAGACGCTAATTGCGCGGCGCAAAACTCACGCACGGCGGTGGCGTCGATATCGCTACCCGCCTTGCGCACCACAAAGGCCATACCCACTTCGCCCTGGGGTGCTTTGGGCACACCAATAACCGCCACCCCCGCTACGCCGTTCATGGCGTAGAGCGCTTTTTCAGTTTCAGCGGGATAGACGTTTTCGCCGTTCATGATGTACATGTCTTTCAAACGGTCGGTGATTTTGAGGTAGCCCGCCTCGTCCATCACGCCAATATCACCGGTTTTTAACCAGCCATCGGCGGTGATCGTCTCGGCGGTGGCTTCCGGCATATCGAAGTAGCCTTGCATCACGTTGTAACCGCGGAACCACACCTCGCCTTCGCTGCCCCGCGCCACTTCGACGCCGGTCTGTGGGTCTGCGCATTTCAGCTCTACGCCGTCGATGGCGCGGCCAGAGGTGGAGGCAATAATTTCCGCTTCGTCGTCTGGGCGGCAGATCGTGACGACGCCACAGGACTCGGTAAGCCCATAGGCAGTGACCACGGTTTCAAAGCCCAGCTTGTCGCGCATATCGCGGACCAACTGCACCGGCACCGACGCCGCACCCGTCACACCCAAACGCAGGCTGGAGAGATCGTAGTTGTGGCGAGTGTCATCTGCTAACAGCATTTCATACAAAGACGGCGCGCCGGGCAACATGGTGACTTTTTCGCGCTGAATGACTTCCATCACCGATTGCTTGTCGAATTTCGGCATTGGCAAAATAGTCGCGCCGCAAATGATCGCTGCCAGCCAACCGGCTTTGTAGCCAAAGGAATGGAAGAAGGGATTGATAATTAAGTAATTGTCGTCGCTGCGCAGGCCAACCGTGGCACTCCAGG
This sequence comes from uncultured Zhongshania sp., assembly GCF_963975605.1. NCBI lineage: Bacteria > Pseudomonadati > Pseudomonadota > Gammaproteobacteria > Cellvibrionales > Spongiibacteraceae > Zhongshania > uncultured Zhongshania sp. The sequence continues at coordinate 2,333 of NZ_CAXBHN010000043.1, forward strand.
TTTGGAATACGCGAATATTTTGCTCGTGACTGCACAACACGCCTTTGGCTTTACCGGTCGTGCCAGAGGTAAACAGCATATCGGCGCTGTCATGGGGATTCACCGCCCGCTCTACGGCAATAAACTTTGCGTCGTCGACTTGCTCACCCAGGGTGAGAAAATGCGCCCAGCTGCGAGGGTCGTCGGCTGGCGCCACGCCCGCCGCTGGCAACATAATCCGATGGCTTAAATTGGCTAAGTCTTTATCGACCAAGGGCGCGATGGCTTCAAACTCTGATGTGGTCAGCAGCGCTTTAACACCGGCTCGGTGCAAAATGTCCGCCGCTTCGTTTTCTCGTAAACGGGTATTTAAGGGCACCAAAATTGCGCCCACCGACTGCAGCCCCGCCGCCGCGACAATCCACTCCGCCATATTGGGCGCCCAGATCGCAACGCGGTCGCCATGATTTACGCCAATCGCACAAAATGACTTTGCCGCCTGCCGGCGCAGATCGTTCAATTGGCGGTAGGACATCTCTGCACCCAACTCACGAATGGCCGCCTTGTCGCCAAATTGCTGGGCAGCCCAGCCGATGAGGCGCGGCAAGGTCAAGGGCATATCGGGAAATGAAGCTGAGGGTTCCAATAACATAGCGCAGGTAGTCCTGGTGGGATCAACAATTAACAGCGCTAAGTTTAGAAGCTAACAAGCCGCACAACAAGAAAAATGCGTAATTTATGCGCACAAAAATTACGCGTTACGAAAATTTGCCCTTAAATACCAGCGACACTTTCATGCAGCAACATGGCTTGCTTGCGCTCACCTCCCCAACGGTATTGGCTAAATTCACCACTGCCGCGAATGACGCGGTGGCAGGGAATTAAGTAGGCGATATTATTGCGCGCAATCGCCGAGGCCACGGCTCGCGTCGATGACGGCATGCCCATGGATTCCGCCAGCTGCTGATAAGAACAGACTTCGCCAAGAGGAATGGCGAGCAGGGCCTCCCAGACCTTCATCTGAAACTCAGTGCCTTTTAGCAATACCGTCAGCGGTTTGCCTGCCGATTTTGCGGCAAACATCGACTGATAGATCGCAGCTACCTGACTGTCATCACGCTGCAGCTCCGCCGCCACCCATTCGTCTTGCAACTCAGCAAGCAAGGCAGCCTCGCCGTCAGGTTTATCAAAGAAGGCCAACTTACACACGCCGCGATGATTAGCGGCGATAAAACAATAGCCAAAGGGCGATGGACAGCTGCCGTAAACAATCTGCAAGCCTTGCCCCCTGCTGCGATATTCGCCGGGGGTAACCCGCTCGGCTTTGATCATTAAATCGTGGAGACGACCGCTGCCGCTCAAGCCACAGGCTAATGCCGCATCTAGAACCGAGCTTTCTCGCAATAGGCGCTTGGCATTTTCTTTGGTGAGAAACTGCAAAAACTGCTTGGGAGACACCCCAGCCCACTCACTAAAAATACGCTGCAAATGGAATTCACTGACACCGATATACGACGCTAGCTCCGACAGACTTGGCTGCGCCTGCTGATGCTCGTTTAAATAGTGAATAGCGCGGGCGACCCGCTGATAGTTTTCTTGTTGCTCTAGCGCTGCATTCATATTGTGCAAACCATACCGTTCAATGGTCGAGATTGTGCCCCGCACTCCCCTTCCTTACCACCCGATTCTTGCTAGTAGCGCGGCAGCAGAGTAAGTTTCATTGTTCAACACGAACTATGTTCGGTAAATCTGTCAAACCATGTAAGTAAGCTTTTACACACCTATCGCCCTTACAACCATACGCCAATTAATGGAATGCCATTTAATTACGTGGAGAACACCATGGGACGCGCCATCAAATATCTTATCATCGCCCTTGTCAGTGTCGTTTTAATTGCGGTGCTTGCCGCAGCCTCACTGGCATTTTGGATCGACCCGAATATTTTTAAAGACGACATTGAGAAGCTGGCCGCCGAGCAGGGCCTTATTCTCCACTTAGATGGCGACTTGTCTTGGCAGGTCTTCCCCAATATTCAAATCGTTATCAATGGGGCCAGCCTCGCTACGTCGGACAAGGTCGAGCTAATGAGTTTCGACACCGCGCAGCTGTCCGTCGCGCTTATACCCTTGCTGAACAAAGACATTGTCGTACAGGGCATAGGACTCGACGGCGTTAAGGCCAATTTGGTCGTTGACGAACAAGGCGTGGGCAACTGGACCAAAATCGGCAAAGCATCTGACGACAAAGCGCAAAAGCCCGAAGCAAAAGACGAAGGCGGCAGCAAAGCCCTGGAGCTCGCCATTGCCAAACTCAGTTTAAGTAATAGCCACGTAATCTATAACGATAAGCAAACCGGCCAATACGTCGAGTTGTCGGCACTGTCGCTAAACGGCGAAAACATCCAACTGAATAACACTGCATTTCCCTTGAGCTTAGAGAGCGATGTGAAGTTTGAAGACGAAACCCAAACACTGAACGCAAAGCTCAAACTCACGTCTACTATCACCGTGAACCAAGACATCAACCATTTCATTATCAAAGACGGCGATTTAGCACTTAGCCTTGATCACAAAAACGAACTAGGCACTGCTTCGGCCAGTACAGAATTACGCCTTGATGCCGATGTTAATATCGCCGACGGCGTGGTTTGGTCGCTACCGACGCTAGACATATCCGATACCAGCCTGAGTTACGCCGCCACGGACGGCAGCAATATTGAGATTAGCGCGCTTAACTTTAAAGGCAGCGTTATTCCCGGCGGCGAAGCCAGTGAGTTGGCGATTAACGGCAAACTGCGTTACGGCAACGCCAGCCAAAAGCCAATTGAAACCGATCTGAGCCTGTCGACCCTGCTCAGTATCGACGCCAAGTTGAACGCGATAAAAGCGCAAAAACTCGCATTAAGAACCAGTATTGGCGGTGAAACCATTGACCTCAGCGGCGATGTAAAAGCAACTATCAGCCCACTGGACTACCAAGCCAAACTCACCCTCGCCAACACCAATGTTAAAAAAATCGCCAACAGCTTGGGCATTGAATTGCCGGTCATGGCAGAGCCAAGTGCGCTCAACAAAGTCGGCACAACAATTTCACTGAACGGTAACGATAAACGTATCGTGATATCTGAGCTGCAAGCCACCCTTGATGAGAGCACGATCAAAGGCAATGCGAGTGTCGATCTCGATAAAAATCAGGCCGTAAAACTGGCACTAAATATCGACAAAATAAACGTAGACAACTACCTGCCGCCGGCACCGCCAGAAGAGGCAAAAGCAGAGAAAACAGAAAAACCTGCGGCAGCGAGCGGCCCGGCAGCAGACACCGAGATTCCCTTACCAAGAGAGATGCTCAATAAACTCAATGTTGATGCGAAATTACAGATAGCCGAACTAAGGGCAAACAATCTGCCATTTAAAAATATTCTTTTACACGTCATCGCCAAAGACGGCGTTACCGCCGTTAGCCCTCTTAGCGGACTGGTGTATGACAGCCCCTTTAAACTGGATGCCCAGCTCGATACCCGCCCTACGGCAGCCAGAATGTTGATGCGCGGCAACAGCACCCAATTACCACTGGGTAAAGTACTGAAGGACGCCGCCGCGATTGACGAGCTTTCTGGCATAAGCGATGTGACCTTTAATTTGACGACCAGCGGCAACAGCGTCGCGAGTTTAAAGAAGCACCTAGACGGTAATATCGAGCTCAGTGCGCAAAAATTGCGCCTCAGCAATATGAATATCGAAAAGGCATTTTGTCAGCTAGTTGCGAAATTCCAACAGGAAACCTTCGACCCCACAAATTGGCCTTTATACAGCGACCTCAACGATACCGTTACAAAAATCGTGATTAAAGACGGCATCGCCAGAATCGAAAAATTAAATTCTGGCGTAACCAAATTGGCGCTGAGCGGCAACGGTAAAATAGACTTAAACGAAGACACCTTCGACGTTGTCATCAATACCCGTTTAGCACAGGCCGACCAAAATGCCATGGCCTGTAAAATTAATAATGACAAATTACTAAACCGCGACATCCCTATTCGCTGCAGGGCTGCCTTTGATAAAGTCGGCGCCACCAGCTGCCTGCCAGACTTTAGGGTGATAGAAGATATCGCCAAAGAAAAGGCAAAGGATAAAATTGATGAGAAAGCCAAAGAACTCATAGATAAAAAAATGGGTGGCGAAAAAGGCGAAGCCGCCAAGCAAATATTTAATCAATTTTTTAAGAAATAATTTTAGGCCGGCACAAAAGCTCTCGATGTATAGCTCGAGGCGACTGGATGAGACTATACGCTTATTCAGATGACCAAAGAGCGACGTAAGGCAAAGCGTAAGAGACATAGATCCTCAATCGAGTTGAGGATGACAACACCATACTACGTCATCCCCGACCCCGATCGGGGATCCAAATGAGCAACAGCGAATGCCCTTAGCGTCGGACGTCCGGCGCCTGACGCTTGAAGTACGCGCCGCCCAGTTAGGCGTGTTACAAATTCCAAAGCGACTGGATCCTCAATCGAGTTGAGGATGACAACACCAATCTACGTCATCCCCGACCCCGATCGGGGATCCAGAGGAGCGACAGCGAATGCCCTTAGCGTCGGACGTCCGGCGCCTGACGTTTGAAGTACGTGCCGCCCAGTTAGGCGTGCTACAAATTCCAAAGCGACTGGATCCTCAATCGAGTTGAGGATGACGTTGTGGGTCGTTGAGGATGGCCGTGGTGGGTCGTTGAGGAGGCGGCTTGGCAGTATTGCGGATGAAGGTTTGACTGGCTGAGGATAACGGCGCACCCGACCTTTAAGTACTACGTCATCCTCAACCTTTCACTACTACGTCATCCCCGACCTTTTACTACCACGTCATCCCCGACCCCGATCGGGGATCCAAATGAGCGACAGCGAATGCCCTTAGCGTCGGACGTCCGGCGTCTGACGTTTGAAGTA
>NZ_CAXBHN010000044.1:0-6048 GCF_963975605.1 uncultured Zhongshania sp.
GGTGCTGCGTCTGGTATCGGTCTCGAGATCGCAAAGCAGTTCTTGGCTGAAGGGGCGACCGTTATTGCAAGTGATCTAAATATTGATCGTCTTGAAACACTGGCGGCGGAATTGGGCGAAAAGTTCTTGCCGCGCCGCTGTGATGCTGGCTCGGTGGGGGAAATCGAGGCTCTATTCGTAGGTATCGATCAGCTTGATATTTTGGTTAATAATGCTGGAATTGGCATTATGGAAAACCCAGAAAACTTAAATGAAGCCGCTTTTGATAAACAATACGCGGTGTTAATAAAGGGCCCTATTTTCCATGTGAAATATGCTGCCCCTTTATTGAGAGCATCTGGAGGTTCGGTGGTAAATATATCCTCTGCATCGGCTTTGCTCTCACTGCCGGGGTATACGGCATACGGTTCGGCAAAGGAAGCCTTGGTTAAATTTACGCAAGACTCGGTGGTGACAGTGCCGGGTGTGCGTCACAACGTTATTTTACCGGGGCTTATTAATACGCCAATTCTTAACGATGCCTATGGTGAGAATGCGGCTGAAAAGCTTCAGCAAGTAGCGCAACTAACGCCGGTTCCACGTCTTGGTCAGCCTGAGGATATCGCAGCAGCGACCTTGTTCTTGGCTTCAGCTGAAGCCAGTTTCATTAATGGCAGCCAGCTAATTGTGGATGGTGGTTTGTCTCGCCTGCATGTGATGAGTATGCCTGCTTAAGGTTTGTTGTGTTTGAATTTGCTTTGGGGGCGTATGCCCCCTTTTTTATTCAGCAGTACTTGAACAAGCACTGATCCACACAGTTTATTTCATATACCAGTTTTTACCCTCTAGCATTGACTGCCACCATTGACCCATGTCGTTTTCAGACATGTCAGCCCAAAGCGGTGCCGATGTCACTAGCCCCTCACCGAGGGTTTTGGAGAGTGCGACCTGCTGTCTAAGTTTGGGTAATTCTTGCTGCTGCCAGTTTTTTAAGTCGTCTAAGATTGATGATGTGTTTTGCAATGCCTTCGCAAGGCTCAGGGCATTGTCGATGGCTTTTACCGCCCCTGAGGCGGCGTGTGGCCGAAGTACCGCCGCGGCGTCTCCTATAAGCGCAATGTTGCTAGTGACTAATTTCTCGGAATCGAGATCGACAATTGCTTGAACAAAAGGGGCCGAGGTTTGGCGAAACAAGTTTGCGCTCAAGGTGGGGATATTCTTATTCAGTAAGTTGCGCAGATGCTCCTTGGCAAAATCATTTAGTGAGTGTGCCGAGCTTGCTTCAGGGTTCTTTGCGTCGGGTAATAGTTTGCTAAGAAGATCGGTATCGACCTTGTCGTAGATTCCCCAGTTTAAGGTATGTTTTTGCGCTGCGGTCGAGTGTTCGCTTGCCGGAATGATATAACAGCCAGCCATCCCGCCGTTGTATGGGTGCCAGAGAACATCGTTTTGCGGTGCGGGCGTGGATGTTTGGTCTAGCAGCCCGCGCCACAGCACATACCCCGAATAGTTAATTGTTGTTGGGCCATTGACGAGATCGCGGGTGTGGGAATGGATGCCGTCTGCTGCGATCACAATGTCTGCGTGATAAATAGAACCGTTACTTAATGTGAGTGTTTGGCCATTCTCTTCATTCTGTTTTATGTCTAGAACGTCAATGCCGTTGACGTAATTTTGGTCAGACACTCGTTTTCTTAGTTGTGCAAAAAGGTGACCCCATCGCATTGCAACTGCGTCAAGGGGGCGGTGCCATATTGAACGGCCTTCATCATTACTTGTATCTTTTATTCTATAGCTCATACCACTTAGCGGGGTATGTGGGGTGTCTTTGTCTAACCACTGCTGTTCTTTGAGGGACTCGAACAACGGTGCTGGTATCACGATGCCAGCACCTCGATCCTGCAACTTTTTGGACGACCGCTCGAAAACTCGAACTTCGTGGCCATCTCGACCGAGGGCAATTGCTGCACTGCAACCGGCGATGGAGCCTCCTACAATTGCGATGCGATATTTTTTCTTTGTCATGGGGCTAGATTACTACCTAGGCGTATATAAGAAAACTTGGGAGCTAGAAATGCTATGGTAAGCGGATAAGATAATTTGGATTGACTAAATTGGCTGTAAAGTCTTTATCGTTGCGCTTAGAGCTGCAGAGTACAGATTAAATTCGTAAATAGCCGGCACCAGTTATGATGGTGTCCGCTATTTACATAACAAAGGTTTAGTAGCGATAGGATACCGTGGCAAAGAAGTAGCGTGGATTGTTGGTGCTGGCAACGTGTCCGCCGGAGGCCAGGAAGGCATCACCGCTCCACAATTTGATCAGCTCGTCGCTTAGGTTTTTGCCGTGAACTTCAACGCGCCATGTGTCTTGCTGACTTTTAATACCAACACGGGCGTTGTAAAGCCAATGGGCTTCCTGGCTGTCTAGCGGATCAAGGTCAGAGTCGAATAGCTCGTCGTCCTTAAAGGTTGCGTCAACACCGGCGAAGAAATCGACACCCCAGTTGAACGGTTCGAATACATAGTCGAGACGGATACTGCCATTCCATTTAGGGGCGCGATATAGATCCTGCCCGCTTAGATCGCATACCGCGTTGGTGTTTGTAGCGCTACGAATCAAGGCAACTGGATCCTGTAAAATCGGTACGGTTGGGCAGCCACCATTAGTGTGTTTTACGTATTTTGCGTCGTTGTAACCAATGTTGCCGTTCAGAATCAGGCCAGGTAAAAGCATGATGGTACCGTCGGCCTCGACGCCTCTAGACTCCACTTCCTCCGCATTAGAGGTGATGTAGCCTAAACCAATAAAGGTATTTATTTGGTAATCCTGGTAATTGGTTTGGAACAAGCCGACATTCAGTCTTGCGGCCCCACCTAGGAATTCGGTTTTGACACCAAGTTCGTAAGTATCAGAAGATTCTGCGTCGAATAACACTTTGTCTGGGTAGGTTGCGCTGCTGTTGAAGCTACCTGCCCGATAACCCTGCGCATAGGTAGCGTAAAAAGTCGCCTCTTCGAACGGTTCCCAGCTTAGTGAAACCTTGGGGGAGAAGTCAGTGTCTACGACCTTGGCTTTTACTTCAAAATCAACGCCAGTTAATAGTGGCCAGATTGGTAGGGGCCCCGTGGAATAGGCGCCGTAGAATCCGTCTTTTACATCACGGGAGTATCGACCACCGACTATAAGCGCTAGCTCGTCTAACATTTGCCATTTGGCTTGGCCAAATATCGCGGCAGACGTTGTATCGATATCATTAAGTTGAAGTAGTGCGTCGATTTGATCTCCAGAGCTTCCTGTAGGAACAAGTGGAGATATTAGTCCTAAAATATCACCGACAATGGGGAGGGAGTCGCCTAGTAGGTTATCCCCAAGGTATGTGAATACTGTGTTAGCACCCAAATAAATTGGCAAGGTAAGTTCTGTGTTTTGCTGAGCCTTGAAGTAATAAAGTCCCGCAACATACTCGAAGTCGCCGGGTGCTGAAGTGAAGCGCAGTTCCTGGCTGATTTGACGGTTTTTCATATGTATCGGAAGTGCCGTGATATCGACTGCGGTATAGTCGACGTCGCCACCCTGGTTGTCTTCCAGTTTCGCAATGGCAGTTATCGAAGTAAGGGTGTTGTCACCGATATCAACATTGATGGTCAGCGGGATCATATAGCCGTTGCCGTCATACTGATTGTCATTGGGTGCACTGGTTCGACGATCAAGATTTGTTTCTAGCTTGGGGTCAAGCGTACCTATCACGAGGCCGAAGCCAGAGGGATATTCGTGATACTCATTGCCAAGCCACGTCTCTATGCGGTAATCGAAAATCGTTGCGCCGAGGGTAATATCGAAGTTAGATTCTGGGTTGTAGCGCAGAATGAGTCGTGTTTGCTCAAGGTCGCGATCACCAAGTGTTTCATTGTCAGTAACGCTATAGGTACTGCCATCCTCAGTGCGACGTTTTGCTGCAAAGCGGAAAGAGAAATCATCCGAAATTGGACCGGAGAGCATTACCTCACCTTCTTGAATATTTCGCTCACCGCCTGTTGCGGTGATTGAGCCTATCCATTCGTCTTCTGAGGGCTGGCCGTTGGTAATGTTAATAACACCACCTGATGCGTTGCGACCGAAAAGTGTTCCCTGCGGACCTTTAAGTACTTCAATGCGCTCCAAGTCCATAAAGCCGGGCTTGAGGTAATCGCCACGTGGCAAATACACGCCGTCAAGAATAAATGCGATAGCTTGTTCGCCCACCGGGTTTGATTCCGGCGAGCCTATGCCTCGTACATAAAGAGAGCTAGAGCTGTCGTTTAAGGAAATATTTGGCATGAAGCGCGCCATATCGTTGAAGCTTTTAATGCCGGCGTCGCGCATGTCATCACCGCTCATTACCGCTAAGGATATTGGTACATCGCGGACATTTTCAGAGCGCTTTTGGGCGGTAACAAGCACCTCTTCGAGTCGCATTGACTGGGGTTTTTTCCCTTCATCAGTCTGCGCATAGCTTGCGTTAGATAGAATCATGCAACTTTGTGTTAGGGCGATAAATATTCCGATTTTTTGTTTATATCGTGTTCTATTTGGTGTGGTCATATCGATTCCAACGGTGTTGATATTGTTATTTTTAATAGCTAAGGAAGCTTACATGAACACCGCCCGTTTGCCAAGCAAAGCGTTCTGACAATTTGAATCGAATGCAGTCTTACATCCGGCCTGTTAGTGAGGTCTAAGCCTCTGGCCCCAATGATATTTGCCGACGGGGCCCTATCTGCACATCGAGATTTTCTCTCAAGAGCTTCCTCGGGTTTGACCCGCCGCGGTTCGATCGTATTGTCATTGCCTTTACCTGTGCAATCGTTGTGTGTTTTCCTCTTGTGGCTCCCTGATATTACTCTCTAGCCGTCAAGCGGCTCTTGCTTGATAATGCTCGTTTCTGCTCAACACCACCCAAGCAATTCTTGCCATTTTATTGGCCAGCGCCACCGCGACTTCGTTGGGGTGGCAGCGCAGCAACAATTGCTCCACCCAAGGGTTTCCTCCTGGTTGACCTAATGCCAAGCGTCGGCGGATATGCCGAATGACGGCTCTAGCACCATGGATCAGCAGCCCCCGAAGGTAACTATCACCACGTTTGCTGATGCCCAGTAAGCGAGGCCTTCCACCCGAAGAATGCTGCCGGGGCACCAACCCCAGATACGCAGCCAGTTGCCGCCCGTTGCGGAAATCTTTTCCATCACCTACCGTGGCAGCCAGGGCCGTAGCTGTTTGCAAACCCACACCGGGGATGCTCGCCAAACGTTGACTCTGCTCGTCCTGCTTATGCCACCCTTGCAACTGCGCGTCCAAGACTCCGATATGTTCTGCTAGTTGAGTATGGTGGGCCATGAGCGTCGCCAGTGTGTGGCGCATCAGCATCGGCAAGGTATTGTCACCGTCTTCCAGTAAACTCGGCAGCTGTTGCAGCAAGACCCGCTCGCCTTGGGGGAGGACGATGCCATACTCCGATAAAATACCTCGTAGGTGATTGCTCACAGCCACACGCTGTTTCACCAACAAGCGGCGCGAATGGTGCAAGTGCAGCACTGATTGCTGTTCTGGTGACTTTGCTGCAACAAAACGCATAGAGGGCCGTTGCACGGCTTCACAGATGGCTTCGGCATCATTGCGATCATTCTTGTTGGCCTTGAGATACGGCTTTACAAATGCCGGTGCCATCATCTTGACCTCATGCCCAAAGCGGCGAATCTCCCTCGACCAATAATGTGCGCCGCCGCAGGCCTCCATACCGACAAGGCAGGGTGGGCACTTGGCAAAAAACTGGAGCACTTGTGAACGTCGCAGGACCTTCCTGACAAGCACTTCGCCACATTCTGTTACACCGTGAATCTGGAATACATTCTTTGCCAAATCCAAGCCGATTACGCTAATCTCTTTCATCGCACCGCCCTCTCTTTGCTAGTTGTGTGTAGAAATTCAACTATGGCACTTAGATGCCGATTTAGGGAGGGCGGTGTCCATATCATCTGCACAACTTCCCGCATACATAAAATATGGCCAATTTCCCGCGCCATTTGCTC
>NZ_CAXBHN010000045.1:0-4510 GCF_963975605.1 uncultured Zhongshania sp.
GGTGCAGGTGTTCACGCTTCGCAAAATTCAGTGTTCATAGTTACAAAAATACGCAATTGGCGTATTTTAGCTGTAGAGCCTTCAGCATGGTCTGGATTTTCGTGTGTTTTCAGCATTGGTGGGTGTTGGCGGATATTGGCGGGTACTGGCGGATTTGTTGCGGATGCACTCATCGCCACCTGTATTGGCCGCTGATTACGTATTGCCATGCCCTCGGCTATTAGGTCTAGCATGATATAACCTCCCAATACACCGCTTTAGCGCCAGCTCCCATTTGCACCTCTAGGTGGCCATCCATGCGTAGCCTGTCCAGTATGGTTCTGGTTTTGCTGGCTTTTCGGTAAGCCCTCGGTAATCGGTTAAATTGAGTCGCCTCCAGCTTACCGCCGTGTTGAGTTATCCAGTCGAGTAATTCACGCGCCTGTATATCCTCTATATCGTTTGCGGCTTCACCTGTGCGGGCTGCCATTGATTCCAAGTAATAGGCCGTTAGTTGTCCAGCTCTTTGAATATGACTTTCTGTAATCTCCTCGTTTTCAATGAATGCCATTACAGCCGCAATTCTGGCTGCGTTTTCTGCAGCCTTGGACGCGAAGGCTTTAATGTCGAAAAATATGCCGCTTGGCGTCAGGTGTCGTTCTATACCATCATGTAAGGCTTCCCATTGTTGATAGGCATCACCGGTAATTTCGAGGGTGCGCAGATCTAACCCACCGGTTTCTTCGTTTGTGGCTGCAGTCCTAGCTAGCAATTCGGTTAGCCGCGACCAATAGGCGGTAATCGCAGGATCATCATCTGCGCCTATTGTTGGGTCACGATTTGCGAGAAAGCGAGTGCCGGCAATACTAATTTCATGACAGATTAGAAAGCGAGCTATAAAGCCTTGGCCTAGTAATAGTGGATCGGCTAACACTTCCGCACTTACTATCGGTTGCACCATAAGGTGAGTAGATAGGCGGCGGTTGTCCATTTCGCCAGATTCACCCTCAGCGGCGCGGGTACGCTGTAAGGTGCTGCCATCCCATAATTGAGAAAGACAGCCAATCATGCGGCCCTTTGCCTCTGCGGTCATACCGTGGCCGCTAAAAAATCCTACAGCCTCATCAGAGAATAAACCGGCGCTGGGTAATCCTTGCTGATAGTGTCGCCATATTGCTTCCGGTGTCGGTTCTGCAAACGTAATGCTTGCCCGTGGTGGCGGAGTTGGTTTTTCTGCTTCCAGTTCCATTAATGCATTAGCAAGGCGTTGTTCCTCGCTCTCGCTCATAGCCTTATCACCTTTTGGTTTGAATACCTGTTTTGTTGAATTACCGCGCATTTCCCATGCGGTTAGATTTGAGCGATAGCGTTTCAACTCGGATCGTAATTCATCACGGCGGGCTGCTTCAAAATCACGAACGGGCTTTAATGCGAGCTTATCGGTTACGCTTTTGCGGTCGCCACTGTCGGCTATCGAAAGGCAATAGAGCGACACTGGGCCGGTGCTGATTTTGCCTCTCGCCACGTTCACGTGCTGCTGTGCCACTAATGAACCTGCAGCCAGTACCGACTGGCACGCGATGCCCAACGGCACTTGCACATGGTAGGCAATGGCTTTGGCTGCTTCGCCTAATATTGGGCCTAAAGCCTCTACGGGATAGTTGAGGGCTGTCGGCTTCTCGGGTAGTGGTATAGGTTTGCTGAGGGGTAAATTGCGGCCTTCTGCACAATCCGCCACTTTTTCGCCATTGTTCCGCCAATCAACATTAGGCTTAAATCCACTTATATCTAAGGGATCACTATTTTTCCGCCAATCCGCCATTTCCGCCATTGCTGGGTTGTTGTCAATGTGTTCTCTCATCCCATCACCCCCGATTCAATCATCCAATCATTGAAGTCATGGCCTTGCGTGGGTGGGTACCAGAAGTCAGCACCAGTTTTTGAAGCTGCTTGTTTGGCAGCCTTAATACCTACCTCGTCATGGTCGGCAACAATAACTATAGGGACGTTCGGATATTTTTTGCGGATCGCTGTGGCGACATTCGTCATGTTGCCCGCGTTGAATGCGCATGCTGCTGTGTTGGTAGTGTAGAAGGCAACACTGGCGGCGGTCGCCCATCCTTCGGCAATATATAGCGTGTCGGTGCGCTTGCCTTCAATCCAGGACATACAGTCTTTAGTGCGCCCACCAGATAGAAAACGCTTTTCACCGTTTGGCTTAATTGTTTGGATCGACCACAACACATTATCAATGTCGGTAATTGGAATAATTAAATTACCACTGGCCTCGCGCAATCCAAAAGGCGGTAAGCATTTACGTTTAAGGTATTGGTGGTTTTGATTGGCAGGAATAGTATTGTTCCAGATTAATACCGCGCGCCTCGCGGTGGCGTCTTGCTCGGCTTTTCTGGCCTTCTCAGCGTGTGCGCGTGCTTGTGCCATCATTGCCTTGGCGGCATCCATATCGGTTTGTGTGATTGATTTATCACGCCACGTCGATACGTTTGCACTTAGACCGGTGCGCCAATCACCGACCACCCCAGTCACGCCGCTGCCGGAATCAAAAAACACGTACCAGCTCGATACTGACTTTGGTTTATCCGGTTGAGCATATCGGTGCAGTTTTCCGTCAACGAGAATACGGTCGGGCGGGGTTAGTCCTGCATTCAAAAATGCTTGGTTCAAATCTAGGTAGAGAGCGTTCATTGTTTTAACCCCCCCTGTTGGCAGAGCTGGCGCCACGCGTAGGCGGACTCCTGCGTAATCAGGGTTCGGCTACCCACTTTCATCGCGTTCAGGCGGCCCGCTTTGATTTCCGCGTAGGCCTTTACTTTTCCGATACCGTTGCGTCGAGCAAAGGTATCGACCGACATGGCGTCAGCCTCGAAATCGACCGCTTGACGGTCTTTCGCGGAGGGGCTGCGGGGTTTGTTAATAATGCCTATTTCATTGTGTTGCATCGTGTATCACCTCAGTTGTTGGTAATACGTGATTCTCCACATGGGTTTTACTGCGCGGAATGTCCCTCTGATAAATAAATATCAGGAATTGGCTAATATTTGGCGCTTTCGAGGGGGCGAAATTAGATCAATGCCCCTTGGTCGATAAGCTGGCGCTATCGAGCTTGATCTTAGTTACCCCTGCTAATAGGTGTCCGTAGTGGCGTTGGATCATATCTTCGCTTGTGCCAGCTAATTTCGCAGCTTCAAATGTGCTGAGTCCACCAGCGAGCCATCGACTAATTGTGGCGTGGCGCATATCGTACGCAGAAGTTCCTTCTGGTAATCCTGCTTGGATTGCGTACTTACCGCATTCCTGCCAAGTTTGTTTGTTCCAGGGGTTGCCAGCGGAGTCGTGAAATAAGTAGGCGCTTTTAAGCTTAGTCGTACACTGCTTACTGATGAAGTTTGAGGCATCAGTAGTTAGCACGACATTTCGGAATATTTTCTCCCGGCCTTCTTTGCGCTTCCCCGTCGCGACAGTAAGTATCCCTGCAGCTTTATCGAAATCTTGTACTTTTAGAGTAGCTAACTCACCTGGTCGTGCGGCTGTCAGCATCAGGCCATAGAGAAAGTTGCGCAATGGTTGCGGAGTCGCATCGATCCACACTGAGGTCTGGCTGTCATTGAGGTAGTTTCCTTTTGAGCGATTTGTTCCTGGGAAGGCTATCCCAGTTGACCACGCTGATTGAAGGCTGTTGCTGCACATTCCATCACTACATGCAAGGTTGAGAGCCGCACGCAAATGCCGAAAATCTCGGTTAGCCGTGTCCTTTGCTCTTCGCATTACATCAGGATCTGAAGGGTCGGCACCTGTTTTCTCCACCGTTTGCTGAACCGAACCGAGCATCCAGTCCCGCAAATGGCTTTTGCGCAGGGACGAAAGTTTGATCTTGGCGATTGGATTGGCTTCTATCCGATAGCGAAAACTACCGCTTGCCGACTGTTGTGCCTTTGGGCGGCCTGCTAGGCCAGCGTTGACATAATGCTTGCACGCATCCGCGACAGTGGGCTGGGTGTTAGTGATGCCAGCTCTCATATCATCGGCCCAGGCGATAGCCGCTTTTGACGCTTCATCGAAAGCCTTCACTTTCGCATGATTCGCATTTGCCCCGTAGACGTCGGAAAAGTGGCCTAAGGAAGTTGTAAGGTGTTTGCCGGTGTCAGGGTCTCGCCAACGAGCTTGCCAAATTCCTTCGCCAAATGTTTTCGATACTCTATAGCCGACTGCTAATCCTTTATAAAGTGGGTGCCAATAGGGCTCTCGACGCACAGGTAGCGTTGCTCTTTCAGTGGCTGATTTTATGTTTCGCGTTGGCCGCTTCATCTAGGCCTCTTGAAATAAGTTGAGGAAGTACGGTAGTTGTACGGAAAAATATGGGTGTAATCAAGTGAATTGTTATGAGCTTATTTTTGGTAAAGTATTGATAATAAATACATTAATGAACTGACATGAACTGATATTACTCCCCTGCTAAGGGAGTATGCGGTTAATCCTGCATCGAGGGTTCGAATCCCTCCTTCTCCGCCAT
>NZ_CAXBHN010000046.1:0-2937 GCF_963975605.1 uncultured Zhongshania sp.
CGCATCTCGATTAGGCCGGCAGAAATGACAGTCTCTTCGCCGATAATCACGTGATTATTGTTCCCATGGAAAACGATGCGCGCCCCACCAGAACACGCAAAATTTGGGGCAATATCTACCTGATTATTATGGCCGTTATCCATCACGGATATGCCGCCCTGCGATCCGCCCACCCAGGCTACCTCCATCCTATGCGCCTAACTTTTACCTCATAAACCAGAATAAAATTAACCTCTCCTTAAGGGCGGGCATGCTGAATTAGCCCTCGATATCTACAACATAGAATCGAAAAGATTGATTTTGTATAAACAGCTCAAAGCCCTTTTTGCCCGATACATCGCCGCCCATTTGCAGGCTGAGGGACGGCCAGTGTCTATCCTTGGCCCAACGGGAAAGGTCGTCGGTGCCATTGACGTTCTGCATGTCAGCTCGGGCAGCATCAGACTGGCAGGCTGGGCCTTTGCAGACGACATTGTTCTGCACATGAACGGCATCAAAGTGAGCACAAAAGCGGACTTGCCGCGCGAAGATGTTGCGCGCGCCCATGGCGCTGGAAAACATGTCGGATTTGATTTCACGAGTCCGCTCGGCCCCACGCATTTACACGAGATAAACCGCTTCGGAGCGGAGTTTCACCATTGCCGCGGAGCAGAAGCTCCAATTGCCAAAAACCTTATCTTTGTGCGACTTTGGTGGGCAGAGTCACGTCTGTTGTTCTCATTTTTTGTGTCATTGATCCTGCAGCTCCCCGCTTTTTTAATGCCTATGATGTACTGAAAGAGGCGCTTCAACGCATCGTGACGAATACCGACCTGCAGTGGCGCATCATCCTTATCGAAGATTGCTCGACCGACAAACGCGTACTGCCTCTGCTTCGCGATTGGTCAGCAACTCACAAAGATCGAACGACTTTTATTCAAAACCCAGAAAATCTTGGCTTTATAAAGAGCGTGAACAAAGGTCTTAATTGCGCACGACGCTGGCCGGATACCGTAGTATTGCTAAACTCGGACGCTTTGGTGCCCCCGAAATGGGCTAGCCGACTTATTCAGCCCCTATACCATTACCCCCGAGCTGCCACCGCGACGCCCATGTCGAATGATGCCGAAATATTTTCGGCTCCGTTGATCTGTGCGCCTCAGAATCTTGGCTTTGGACAAGGTGACATTATTGATGCGACAGCGGCAAGACTTAATCCTGAAGCCTATACCACAGCCGCACCGACAGGAGTGGGGTACTGTATGGCGATAAACCCTAAATACCTAAAAAAGGTGCCTCAACTAGATACCTCTTTTGGCAAAGGGTACGGCGAAGAGGTTGATTGGTGTCAGAAGGTACGAGCGGCAGGCGGACTGCATTACTGCGCAATTAACCTATTCGTAGAGCATCGTGGGGGGCAGAGCTTTGGCTCGGCAGAAAAATTGCGCCAAATTTTAAAAAACAACGCGCTTATATCCAAGCGCTATCCTCTTTACGACACCGACGTCCAAAACTTTATCAAATCGGATCCGCTCGTTTCGCCACGCATCGCATTGGCGCTGGCCTGGATAGCGGCTCAAAATACCTATCCGGTGTCAATTTACTTCGCGCACAGTATGGGCGGCGGTGCCGAAGCATACCTCCAGCATCGAATAAAATCCAAACATCACGCTTTAGATCGCGCTGCTATTGTCATCAGAATGGGCGGAAAGATGAAATGGCAGATCGAACTACACTGTCGGGATGGTATCATCTCTAGCGGCACGAACAATCTCGACTATATTGTTGAGCTTCTTCGGCCTTTAAAGCAGCGAAAGCTCGTTTACTCTTGCGCTGTGGGGGCACGCGATCCGCTCGGCGTTCCGAGATCCATTTTACATTTAAGTCAAAATGGAAAGTATAAACTAGAATTTCTTTTTCACGACTATTTTCCAATTTCTCCGGCTTACACACTTACTAATGAAAATGGCATATATATTGGCCTGCCGAAGGTCGATGAAAACGCAATAGTTTCGGATGGTGTGCATGTTAGCATCGAGCAATGGCAGAGCGAATGGGCGCGACTTTTAGAGACATCTGATGAAATATCGGTGTTTTCGAACAACAGCAGAGATATCGTTTGCAAAGCATATCCTGAGCATAGGTCGAAGATAAAGGTCAAACCGCATAAAATGCTACAGCCGGTTCCGCTGATCAAGCGCCCTGAAGGTCAGATACGCCGTGTCATTGGTGTCTTAGGTGATATCGGGGTGCAAAAAGGCGCAATGATTATAAGTCGATCAGCAACCTCAATTGAGAAGCTTGGGATTGGCCTTGTAATCGTTGGCAATTTCGATCCAGCCATACCTCTCCCGCCCTCCGCTCGGATTCACGGAAGCTACAGTGTTTCAGATCTGGGGAAAATTGCGGGTCAATATGATCTAACAGATTGGTTGGTTCCCTCGGTGTGGCCAGAAACCTTTTCATTCACCACGCATGAAGCGTTGGCGACTGGTCTGAACACCCACGCCTTCGCTATCGGGGCTCAAGGCGAGGCCGTTGCCAAGGCGGAAAATGGCTATGCCGTCCCTTATTTTACCGAAAATGATTTAGCTAAAACCCTACTATCTCATATTGAAACTCATATCGTCAAAAGGTGGGCGCTGGCCTCATGACACAAGTCAGCGTTTCCCTCTCTTCATTCCGTAAACGTGGTATTGAGGTGCTTAGCCGTGGCGCACCTACGATAAAGCTACCCCAACACACCGTATTGGAGATCCCGACAAGTTTAAAGTGGACGCAGTACGAACATTCTCTCGAAATGGGCGCGTTCTCTTATCAGGTTTCGGGATACTGCTTCGCCGGCCGGATAGGTCGCTATTGCTCCATGGGAGAAAACGTACAAATCGGGCGCCAAAACCATCCTATGAATTGGGTCTCGACGAGTCCCGCCTTATATCTTGGAAATAGAATATTCGA
>NZ_CAXBHN010000047.1:0-2609 GCF_963975605.1 uncultured Zhongshania sp.
TGGAAAAACTGATGCGCGACGCCCGCGCTGCGATGATCGAGGACGGTGAAAATACAATCCTTGGTCTGAAGGGGGTTACGTGGTTAAGCCGCTGGTATCAGGAGAAAGCAGGCATTTCGGTTTAATAAAATAAATTGCTTTTAATATCTGATAAAGGATAAAGACCATGGCTAAGAAACCTGTCGTTGTTTATGGCGCGAGCGGTTACACCGGCAAATTGATTTGTGAATTTTTGCGCGAATATCAAATTCCCTTTATTGCAGCGGGTCGCAGCAGAGCACGTATTGAAGAGGCTCTACTCACTGTTCCCGGGATTGAAACCGCCGATTACGAAGTGGTAGAGGTTGAGCACAGTGTTGCCGCATTGACCGAGTTGCTAAGCGGCTGTGAAGTTATCTGTAATACCGTAGGTCCATTTGAGTACTTTGGCGAAGTCGCTGTTGAAGCAGCGGCGAAGGCCGGTGTTCACTATATGGATACCACGGGTGAGCAGTCTTTCATGATTGAGATGCGCAACAAATTTCATGAGGCATTCAAGGCCAATGGCAAGATTCTAGCGCCAAGCACCGCGTATATGTACACGCCTCTCGATATTGCGATGAATTTGGTTCTGGAAGACGGCAGTATCGATACCATTGAAGCGGGCTGTCTCGCTGCAGGTGTGCCGACCTACGGTTCCACGCAAACAATTTTCGCTATGTTCAAAGCCGATCATCTCTATTTGGAAAACAATAAGATGTTGCCGTGGGAAAAAGGTCGTGGCTTTGAAATGGCGGTGCCGGGCAAAATGATGACGCAGCTAGCTCATCCATGGGGTGGCGGCAGTGTGCCAATGTGGTTGGAACACGACCACCGTGTGCACAGTGCGCGCCAGCTGACCGCATTTACCAATCGTACTATGTATGAGCAACTAATCGCCCTGCAAAAGCATTACGAAGACAACATCAAGCCCTTACCGCTCGATCAGCAAGAAGCTGCGCTGAAGGAAATTGCCGAGGGTATGCAACCGGGTATGCCACCACGGGAAAACAGAACGGTACAGCGTACGACCGACTTCGTTCATGGTATCGGCACTGGGGTGCGCAAAACCTGCGTAATTCACACCGCCGCGCCTTACCAGTTAACAGGTGTTGTACAGGCGGGGCTCGCGTCCTACTTACTAAGCGAAGCACCGCGTAAAACGGGCTTTGTGTCCTCATGTCAGGCTGTTGGCCACGAGGTGATGTTGGGTGCGATTAAGAAGTTTTTGCCCATTCAAGTCGACATGTACTAGTTTTAGCAAATTGATGAAAGAGATCTAAGCATGAGAATGATCGACTACTTCGACAAAGGTGCGAAGTACTACCCGAACAATGTTGCCTTTATCGATGTTGATCGCGGCGATGCCAGCATTACCTATGCAGCGGCATCTGCGGTGACGCATCGTATCGCGGCGGCGATTCGCGGTAATAGCTACCAGCAGGGATGTCATATTGGCATATTAGCGCCAAACTCGACCATCGCGTTCTTGACGCTGTTGGGCTTGTTTCGAGCAGAGGCGGTTTGGTTGCCGATAAATCCCCGCAACACCGTTGCTACGAATGTTGATCTTCTTACGCGCTTTGACGGCGATCTGCTGTTTTATCACAGTGATTATGCCCAAGAAGCGCAACAAATTATGGACGCTGTGCCAAATATACGCGAAGCGGTATGTATCGACGGCGACGCGACGGTAGGAAGCACGCTTGAAAACTGGAGTGAAGGCCACCCCGAAACACACCAGGTAGGGCCGGTAGATTTGGACGCAACCTTTGCGGTATTTCCTACAGGTGGTACTACGGGGAAATCCAAGGGTGTGGTGCTGAGTCACCGTTCTATTTACACAATGTATCAGAACTTTTACGCACATTTTAATTATCACGACGAGACATGCCATTTAGTGGTTGCGCCAATGACGCATTCGGCCGGAATTATAGGTGGGCTGCATTTTGCTCGCGGTGGTACTAACGTTGTTATGAGTAAAGCCGCGCCTGATTTAATTTGCAATGCGATTGATAAGTATCGCGTGTCGCATCTATTTCTGCCGCCTACGGTTGTTTACATGATGCTGGCCTTGCCCGATGTAAAAGACCGTGACTACAGTTCACTTCAGCATTTCTTGGTGGGTGCAGCGCCTACGTCGGTAGAAAAGCTTAAGGAGGCGGTGTCGGTTTTTGGGCCTGTCATGACTGAAGCCTTTGGGCAGTCTGAAGCTCCAGCGGCAATTACCGCCAAAGCGCCGTGGGACTATTTAGATAAAGAAGGGAACATCAATGAGCGTCGGCTCGCGTCAATTGGTCGGCCTTGCGTTAATAATCGCGTAGCAATTCTTGATGAAGAGGGTAATGAGCTCAAGCGCGGACATGCCGGTGAAATTTGTATTCAGGGGGATTTGGTTTCGCCTGGTTACTATAAAAACCCTGAGGCTACCGCAGAGGTTAGGCAGTTTGGTTGGCATCATACCGGTGATGTGGGGGTGATGGATGACGAGGGCTTTATTACCATTGTCGATCGTAAAAAAGACATGATTATCACTGGTGGCTTTAATGTATTTCCCAATGAAGTTGAACAGGTCTTAAATTCCCATCCCG
>NZ_CAXBHN010000048.1:0-2352 GCF_963975605.1 uncultured Zhongshania sp.
CAGGCTCCCATCGTCATACAGGGCCGACAAGCTGACTTCGGCTGAGATCGCCACCTTGACATTGCGGTCGTAAAACTCGTCAACCATATTGATAAAGCGGCGAGCCTGATCATCCTGCAAGCCATCCATTCTAGGCACCGAGCTAACCAGCACCGCGTGAAACTCCCTCGCCAGCTCGATATAGTCGTTCTGACTACGCGGCCCCGCACATAATGCGTCGAAATCGAACCAGATGACATCTTCGCCAACAAACCGACACGGGATGTCGCGCCCTTCAACTTCGATAAAAATTCCTTTGCGCACCTCCTCCGGGGTCGGCACCAGGCTGTTACTCAACCCCGCTTCGGCGCGTTCATCCAACGGCCAGTGGTAAAGTTCAGCGTTAGTTAGAACTCGCAGCCGATAATCAGTCCCGTTATCAAGATGAACAACCTGGCAATGCTGTTTAATTAGTTCGATAGCCGGCAAAAACCGTTGCCTTTGCAAGCCATTTTCATACAGTCGATCTGGCGCGATATTTGACGTTGCAACCAGCGATACGCCTCGAGTGAACAGTTGTTCCATAAGTGTCCCGAGTAACATCGCGTCGGTAATGTCTGTCACAAAGAATTCGTCAAAGCAAATGACCCTGGTTTCACTGGCTATGCCAGCGGCAACTTTTTCAAGAGGATTTTTTTGCCCCCTGAAGATGTTGAGATCGCGATGAATTCGTTTCATAAACCGATGAAAATGCACCCGCATCTTCTGTTGAAATGGCAGACTTTCGTAAAAATTGTCCATCAAATAGGTCTTACCACGCCCTACCCCGCCCCAGAAATAAATGCCTTTGACGGGAGCTGCTCGGCGATTGCGCACTAGACGATCAAACAAACTTATCCGCGTACTGCTGGCAGCCATCAACTGTTCATAAAGCTCCTGCAACTTTTCAACGGCCTGAACCTGCGCGGGATCTTCAATAAAACCGTCCTGGCGTAAATCCTGCTGATAGCGCTGTAATGGGGTAAGAGACATTCCGACAAGGCCAAAAAATTGCGGCCAACTCTACCGCTACCAGGCCTGCGAAGCAACCGCGTCGCATAGCACGTTCTTGTTCTGAATAATCTTCAGCGCAAAGCTGCCAACAGCAACGGCGACAACTGCTCACGCAACGTTGCCAGCTGACCATGAAAAAAATGACTGGCACCGGGGACGGTGACAATTGCTGTGGGCGACGTTAGCTGAACAGCCCACTTGCGAGCTTTCTCTGCGTCGACTAATTCATCTTCCGCGCCGAGGAAAATGACCGCCGGGCAGTCAAAATAGCCCTCTGAGCCCATTGCGTACCGCTCTACTGGAGGCGCGATCAAAACCATGTGGCTTGCGCCCACCCTTCCACTTCCAGCAGCAGCAACTACCGAGCCAAAAGAGTACCCACAAACCAACATTTTAGCTTGCGGATACTGAGCGCCTAACCAAAGCGCCACCGCACACAGATCATCTACCTCACCGTTCGCATTATCGTGCGACCCCATACTGCCACCGACGCCTCTGAAATTAAACCGAGCAACCGGTACGCCCAGTTCTCGGTAAATTCTCGCTAGCGTCGTAACGACCTTATTATCCATCGTGCCGCCATAAAGTGGATGCGGATGGCATATCACAGCACAATACCTACCATCAACCAGGGGGCCATCTCCATCCGCCACCTCGAGAACAACCTCATCGCTTTTGCCAGCCTTGGGATTGGCCTTGTGATAGGCGCTCTACTCACTCGCCTGTTATCGGCACCAGCCCGACAAAGGCATCGTTTGGCCGAAGAGCTAAAAAACAACCGTCAAACGTCCGCCGCCTATCAACATGAAATAACCGAGCATTTTGTCAAAACCTCGGACCTGATTAAAAACCTTACTTCTAGTTATACAGAGCTTAACCAGTATCTGGCCGCTAGTGCTACCAAACTAGCTAATCCGGAAACCGGCCGCAAGCTGATTGAGGCGGGCGCTATACAGTTGGATCTAACGGCTATAAAGGGCGGGTTGCAGGCACCAAAAGATTACGCGCCGAGTACCGGCGTGCTAAGAGCAGACTACGGTCTTGCGGACACAAAAACGCGTGGCGACAAGCTTCCACTAAAATCGATATCTCCCCACGTAGACAGCGACGATGTCGAAGAGCGTGATCCGACCTTAAAAGCGGGTTGACCTGAGCAAGGCGGATTTGGCCGAGTTATCGCCGCAACCAGTTCAGGCACAAATGCGAGGTTCTTCTCGGGATAGTAATAATAGCTGCACAGCGAGAATGCGCCAGTCAACTACAGGGAACCCGCCAGTCAACCCCACCGCCGTGGTGACACGGTGGTGGCGACATAAATTT
>NZ_CAXBHN010000049.1:0-2023 GCF_963975605.1 uncultured Zhongshania sp.
GCTTCCGGTGGCGACAGTATCGCAATTTGGCATCCTTCGTCGAGATTATCAATTGTTTGCACCTCTGGGAGGCACTGTGCGCTACGCTAATGAAGACACAATCGAGATTGCTCGCACCCGCGACGATGTCGGGACGGTTTGCGTGCACTTCTCACGTGACCAGATACCGCATGACTTTGAATTCACGGCCAAATCCGGCGCTGTGTTTGACATCAGCGCGCAACAATATAAGGGCGGCAGCCCGCTCGCCGATTGGGTTCCGTGCGACTTAGTGAATACACGGCAGCTTATAAGCGACGCTTTATGTAACGCGCCACGAATAAACACTTATCAGCGACCTCAATTTGGCATGCTGCCGGCGTCGTTGATAGGTTAGCTTGGCACTCATGACCATTGCCTTCACTTGTCGGATTTCGCTGTGTTGAATTAAGACGGGGTTTAATGGCTTCGGTAACCCACTCTAAGTATCAGCCCTCGATTGGCATTTTTCATTGCGTCGGCAATGAATTGGGCTGGCGCTGCCTCTTTCAGGTCAGTTTTATGACGCACATCTACGTTGCAACCTCCAGCTCGTATCGTAAGCTCGTCCAGAAGGTAATTCTAACGTCAGCGGCGTTCCAGTACATGACCGCGTGCATAGCCGATGAAGAGGCGGGCCAGCGTAAGGATTAACGCGAAGGCGATCAGTGCGAGATAGCGTTCGTAAATGCCGTCGATTTTTGTCGGCAAAAATAAAAAAATAGGTGCTGAGACGATCCAGAGAATGGAAATTCCGACCAGTATGCGGCTGTAGGCAACCCCCACACGTTTAGCACCTTTTGCCATCAACGCAGGTACAGCGGCCATCATAAGACCCAAGGCATAAACCAAATAAATATGGATCACGACGCCGTCGCTGTCATTGTCGCCATATTCGTTGCGGGCACCAATGAGAAAAATGACCAGTCCCAACAGCGCCAGTCCGACAAGGCCGAGGCTCCACCGCCAACCGCCTAAGTGAATATGCGCTGCCAGCAAAGCCGTTGCGATAAAGGCAGACGAAAGCGTATAGATCCCAATATCAACGATAAACTCATACTTACCCGCACCAAGGTCGCTGATCGTATCTGATATCCAGTCGTGATTGGGCACGACGAAATCCGCGATCAACACGGTGATGCCCGAGACTGCGCAAGCAAAAACAACATACCACCCCAACCCTATTATCAGATTTGGTTGACTTTGGCTTTCTTGATGGGCGGAGGCATCTCTCACTGCGGTTTTTTCCATTCATGATAAATTATGACAGCTGCGCATCTGGCCCGTCGGTCCTACCTAAGCAAATTTGGAAGGACGCTAGAATTCTCTACGCTGTATTAGACTGAATGAGTCCGCAATCGCTGACTCCTTCAGCAGTATCAGCCAGCGGTGTTAAGCATCTCGATCAGACAGCTTTTCCTTGCTGTCGCCCGCAGCTTTTTGTACCTTACCTTCTACCTGATCGGCTTGGCCATCATGCTTCATTTTGTCGTTGCCAGTTGCATCGCCAACTTCATCTTTGACTTTGCCGCCAATATCTTTGGTCTTACCCTCAAATTGATCTTCATTAGCCATTTTAAGTTCTCATTTTAATTTACTATCGAAACAACGGACCAACCAGCCCGAGGGTTCCATTGTCCTTGTGGCACAATTGGTGTCCTAGCCAGCCCTGGGCTTGCTGGCCCACTCATTGGTACATACAAATGTGCTATTGTCGCGGCTTACAGAGCAACACTGCCTGAAGCACGTGACTGAAGCCAAACTCATATGAGGATGTAACGCTTATGTAATAAGCCCCTCGCATAGGGGTTAGATACAGCGCCTACGGATGAAACGAACCTGCTCTGATTGCCGTTCATCACTATCAGAACGTCACAATGCCGCCGCCGGTGGGGCCAGACCGAGGCACGAATGCCTAACTGTGTGAGTTGAATTATAAAACGATATAAAAATGGTGCCCAGGGGCGGAATCGAACCACCGACACGAGGATTTTCAATCCACTGC